>NZ_JBSFTY010000206.1:0-1022 GCF_053591515.1 Streptomyces sp. NPDC003011 | reverse complement strand
TCAGCCCCGCGGGCCGAACATGTAGGCGTTGGCGACGTCGATGAGGGCGGCGCCCTTGTAGGTGGGGTAGCGCTCGGTGATGGCTTTCTTGTAGGCGTCGCCGTCGTCGCCGAGCAGTTCGCGGCCGGCGTTGATGTAGTCGGTGAGTTCGGCCCAGATGCCGGGGTCGGTCGGTTCGCCGTGGCCGGGCAGGATGGTGTCGTACTCGGTCTCGGCGGCGAAGCGGTCGATGTTGGCCTGCCAGCCGTCGAAGTCCTTGTCCAGGAACCACAGGTGGGTGCGGTGGTAGACGACGTCCTGGGCGACCAGGACGCCCTGCTCGGGCAGCTTGATCACGAGGGTGGTGTGGATCTCGCCGCCGGTGACCTTCTCGAACGCGAAGGGGATGCCGTCGATGATCTCGGTGCCCGGGGTGATCTCCACGGTCGGGGTCATGTCGGCGAGCGGGATCGGGGCGCCGGTGGGCAGGTCGGTCTTGTCGCCCATCGCGGTGATCTCCGCGGTGGTCTCCGGCAGGGCGTGCACGGGGACGCCGAAGCGGGCCGCGCCCTGGTAGTGGTCGGGGTGCGCGTGGCTGACGACCAGGCGGTCGAGCGGCTTGCCGAGCTGTTTGGCGTAGGCGACGACCTCGTCGGCGTAGGCAAGGACGAACTGCGCGTCGACGGCGATGATCCGTGACGGCGTCTCGATCAGCTGGGTGTTGACGTCCAGGCCGTCCTCGGGCGCGGTGTAGCTGTGGATGCGGACGGGGCCCTTGTCGATGACCGTGATGGTGCCGTGCATGAGTGTGCTCCTGACGAAGATCGGGGAGGAGAGGGAGGGAGGAAGGTGGAGACAAGAGGCGGCGGACGGTGGCGGTCGGCGCACGACGACAATCCACTCCAACGGACACGATGTGTTCTGTGCTGCCCAGTGATCACCCCGGGTACGACTCCATACTGGGGCGGAACCGGATATCCCGCGAGGTACGCTGCGGACTCGTGATGGTCCACAGGCGACAAACCGATGAGCGGCCCGGTCGG
>NZ_JBSFTY010000205.1:0-1037 GCF_053591515.1 Streptomyces sp. NPDC003011 | reverse complement strand
GGCAAAACCCGCCGAGTAGCCGAGGGGAATCTCACCCCTCGGCTCTCACAGATCCGTGCGTAACAGTCTCCCGTTACACGGCTCTTGCCGTTCTGATCACCAACCTGACGCGGCCACCGTCGTGCAACGCCAGTGCGTAAACATGCGGGGATACCGCTGAGCGATCTCCCGCAGCTTCGCAAGGGCCTTCCGCAGCGGCGCGAGCCGTTCGTACTTCTGGCGGATCCAACGCACCAAGTAGGCGTTGATGCGCTTCAAGAAGCGGGTCAACTCGCTCGGCCTGAAGCGGCCGTAGTAGTTGATCCACCCCGCCACCACAGGATTGATCCTGCGGGCGAGGTCGGTGAAGGACAGATCCGAGCGCGTGTGCAGGTGCCAGGACCGCACCTCGCCGCTGATCTTCTTCAGAGCGTCCTTGCTGATGCCGGGGTCGAACGACAAGAAGAGCTTGCCGTTGCGATCCTGACTGCACCTGGCGCGAAACGTGAACCCGAGGAAGGTGAATGCCGTGGCTCCGAAGGAACCCCGGCGCTTCCCGTCTTTGCAGTACACGATCCGGGTCTTGTCCGGATGCAGTCGCAATCCGACCTCGGCCATCCTGTTCTCCAGAGCGGACAGCACCTTGACGGCCTGCCGCTCCGAGACGCAGTGCAGCACCGCGTCGTCCGCATACCGTTCGAACCAGACGGTGGGGAACTCCCGGTCCATCCAGAGATCGAACGCATAGTGCAGGAACAGGTTCGCCAGGACAGGCGAGACAGGAGCCCCTTGCGGAGTCCCGCACTCGCGGTCCATCAGGGAACCATCGGGCATCTTGAGCGGGGCAGCAAGCCACCGCTCCACATACAACTTCACCCAAACGGCATCGGTGTGAGCTTCCACCGCCTTGACGAGGAGGTCCCAGGGCACGCTGTCGAAGAACTTGGCGATGTCAAACTCCACCACCCAGTCGCGTTTCCGACAGCGTTCTCTGCAACGCTCCACCGCGTTCAGTGCAGACCGCCCGGGCCGGCATCCAAAGGAATCTTGGTGGAAAA
>NZ_JBSFTY010000204.1:0-1055 GCF_053591515.1 Streptomyces sp. NPDC003011 | reverse complement strand
CACGCCGGCGACCACACCGGCGCCCACCACCTCGACGAACTCACCCTCCACACCCCCCTCATCCTCCACGACACATCCAGCCGCGACCTCCAAGTAACGACAACCCCGGAAACCGACGGCTGGCGGATCGTGATCCACTCCCGCCCTCACACCAACGACCCGGACGACACCGAATGGGTCTGCCACGCCACCGGCACCCTCACCACCGCAGAGCAGTCAGCCCAGGCCCTGACCCAATGGCCGCCCGCCAACGCCACCCCCGTCGACACCGCAGACCTCTACACCCAACTGGCCGACCACGGCTACGAGTACGGGCCCGCCTTCCAAGGCGTCACCGCGGTATGGACACAGGCCGACGGCACCCTCCACGCCGAGATCACCCTGCCCGACAGCGCCGACCCAGCCGGCCACACCATCCACCCCGCCCTCCTCGACGCCGCCCTCCACCCCCTCGCCACCCAGACCACAGGCACCGACCTGCGCCTGCCGTTCGCCTGGACCGGCGTCACCCTCCACGCCGCCAACGCCACCCACCTACGCGTCACCCTCACCGCAGCCGGCAACGACATATCCATACAAGCCTGGGACCCCACCGGCACACCCGTCGCCACCATCACCACCCTGGCCACCCGCCCAATCGACCCCACTGCCCTGACCACCAGCACGCGTAATGAGACACGCAACAGCCTCTTCCACATGACCTGGAAGCCCACCGAAGCAACCACAGGCGACATCGACCCCGACCAAGTCGACGTCTACATCCCCAACACCGGCGAGGACAACGAAGGCCCGGCAGCCGCCCACGCAGCGATCGAGGCGCTCCTCACCCACCTGCAGTCCTGGCTGGCCGTCAACGAAACGACTGACCGACACCTGGTCGTCCTCACCGAGCACGCCGTGGCCACCAGCCCGGCCGAGGACATCAACCTCACCCAAGCCCCCCTATGGGGCCTGACCCGCACCGCACAGAACGAGAACCCCGGCCGCATCCACCTCCTCGACACCGACGACCCAGCCGACACCTCACACCTGGCCGCCGTCATCGCCACGGATGA
>NZ_JBSFTY010000203.1:0-1073 GCF_053591515.1 Streptomyces sp. NPDC003011 | reverse complement strand
AGGGCGTGGGGGGTGATGCCGTTGGCGGTGAGCAGGTGGTAGGCGGCGACGTGGTGGGCGAAGAGGGCGGGCTGGGTGTAGAGGGTGTCGTTCAGCAGGGTGGCGTGTTCGCTGTCTGGTGGGGCGAACATGATGTGTTGGAGTGGGAGGGGCAGGTGTGGGTCGAGGGCGGCGCACACTTCGTCGAGGGCGTGGGCGTAGGCGGGGTGGGTGTGGTAGAGGCGGGCGCCCATGCCGGGGCGCTGGCTGCCCTGCCCGGACAAGATGACCGCGAGGCGGCTGGGGCCGGGTGTGGTGGGGCGGGGGCCGCTGACCAGGGCGGGGTGGCCGCTGCCGGCGGCGAGGGCGGTCAGGGCGGTGTGCAGTTCGTCGCGGTCCGCGGTGACGATGGCGGCCCGGTGCTCCAGGTGCGCCCGGCCCGACCACAGCCGGCCGGCCAGCGGCCCGGCCTGCACCTGCGGATGCTCTTGCAGGTAGGAGGCGAGGCGCTCGGCGCTCTGGGCCAGGGCCCTGGCCGACCGCGCCGACAGCACGACGGGTACGAGCCCCCCGTCCGACTCGTCCTGGCGCGCGGGCAGTTGCTCGACGGGCGGTGCTTCGAGGATCAGGTGGGCGTTGGTGCCGCTGATGCCGAAGGAGGACACTCCGGCGCGCCGTGGCCGGTCGGTTGCCGGCCAGGGCCGGGACTCGGTGAGCAGGAGGACCGCGCCCGCACTCCAGTCGACGTGACGGGAGGGCTGGTCCACGTGCAGGGTCGGCGGCAGCACACCCCGCCGCATCGCCTCGATCATCTTGATGACGCCTGCCACACCCGCGGCGGCCTGCGTGTGCCCGATGTTGGACTTCACCGACCCCAGCCACAACGGCTGTTCAGCCGTGTGCTCGCGCCCGTAGGTGGCCAGCAACGCCTGCGCCTCGATCGGGTCGCCCAGCGTCGTGCCCGTGCCGTGCGCCTCGACGACGTCCACCTGGCCTGCACTCACCCGGGCATCGGCGAGGGCCTGTTCGATGACGCGTTGCTGGGAGGGGCCGTTGGGGGCGGTCAGGCCGTTGGACGCACCGTCCTGGTTGAC
>NZ_JBSFTY010000202.1:0-1145 GCF_053591515.1 Streptomyces sp. NPDC003011 | reverse complement strand
GAGGCACAAGCCCTGCTGAACACCTACGGCCAGGCCCACACCGCCGACCACCCACTCTGGCTCGGCTCCATCAAGTCCAACATCGGCCACACCCAAGCCGCCGCCGGCGTCGCAGGCGTCATCAAAATGGTCGAAGCCATCCGACATGGCCAACTGCCCCGGACCCTTCACGTGGACCAGCCTTCAACGCATGTGGAATGGGAAACAGGCCACATCACCTTGTTGTCGGAGGCTCAGCCGTGGCCGGAGACGGGGGAGCTTCGGCGGGCGGCGGTGTCGTCCTTCGGGATGAGCGGGACGAACGCGCATGTGATTCTGGAGGCGGCGCCGGAACCGGAACCGGCTCCGGCCGGGGCCGGGGCCGGGGGCGAGGGCGAGGGTGGGGGTGAGTCGGAGGGGCGGTGCGGGCCGGTGCCGGTGGTGGTGTCCGGGCGGACACCGCAGGCCCTGGCCGAGACCGCGGGCCGGCTGGCCGCGTTCCTCGATACCCACCCCGAGGTGGAGGCCGCTCCCCTGGCCGCCCGGTTGTGGAGCGGGCGGGCGAAGCTGGAGCACCGGGCCGGAATCATCACCGCCGACCGTGCCGAACTGCACGATGCACTGACCGCGTTGGCGACCGGCAGCGGACACCCGGCACTCGTCGTCGGGCCAGGTGCCGCGGAGGCGGGCAAAACAGCCTTCGTCTTCCCCGGCCAGGGCTCCCAATGGGCCGGCATGGGACGCCAACTCGCCGCCGAAGAACCCCTCTTCGCCGCGCATCTGGCGGCCTGCCAGGACGAACTGTCCCGCTGGTGCGACTGGAACCTCGCCGACATCCTCACCAGCGACGACGAGAACACCCTGGCACGAGTGGACGTGGTCCAGCCCGCCCTGTTCGCGGTCATGACGGGCATCGCCCGCCTGCTGCAACACCACGGTGTCACCCCCGACGCGGTGATCGGCCATTCCCAGGGCGAGATCGCCGCCGCCCACATCGCCGGCGCCCTGTCCCTGCCCGACGCGATCGCAGTCGTCACCCTGCGCGCCCAGGCCCTCACCCGCCTCGCGGGCACCGGCACCATGGCCTCACTCCCCCTGCCCCCCGACGACCTCACCGACCTGCCCGACGGAGTGCACCTGGCAGCCGTCAACGGACCCCACACCAC
>NZ_JBSFTY010000201.1:0-1156 GCF_053591515.1 Streptomyces sp. NPDC003011 | reverse complement strand
TACTGACCTTCAAAGCGGGGTGTCGTGGGGGCTGACAGTTGATGATCCCGGCGGTATGCCGTCTGTATGAGGTACGCGCAGGGTGGCGGGCTGACCGCCGAGCGTCGGGCGTTTCGCGAGCGGCTTCGGAGAGAGGCCGCCGGGCGTTTCGCCCGGGGTGACGACACCGCGGTCGTCGCCCGTGACCTGCGGGTCACCGTTCGTTCAGTGCAACGCTGGCGGAAGGCGTGGGCGGAAGCAGGCCCGCGAGCACTGGTGTCGAAGGGCCCGGCCTCGCTGCCTGTGCTGAGCGACGAACTGTTCGCGGTGCTGGAACGGGAGTTGGACAGGGGACCTCTCGCGCATGGCTGGCCGGACCAGACCTGGACTCTGTCGCGGATCAAGACCCTCATCGGACGCCGGTTCCACAAGAGCTACACGGTTCAGGGCGTCGCGGCCCTGCTCAAGCGGCACGGCTGGACCTGCCAGGTCCCCGCCCGCCGGGCCGTCGAGCGTGACGAGGCAGCGGTGGCCGGCTGGGTGAAGGAGACCTGGCCGCACGTGGAATGACCGCGGCGGCGCTCGACGCCTGGCTCGTGTTCGAGGACGAGGCCGGCTTCTCGATGACGCCGCCCACCACCCGCACCTGGTCCCGGCGCGGCCACACACCGATCGTGCGGGTCCGCGGCCGCTCCCGCCGCCGCTTATCGATCGCTGCCCTGGCCTGCTACAAACCCGGACAACCGTCCCGACTGATCTACCGCCCCCGTCCCGACAGCCGTCCGGACGGACGCAAGAGCTTCGCCTGGACCGACTACCGCGACCTCGTCCAGGCCGCTCATCACCAACTCGGCGGCCCGATCGTGCTGGTGTGGGACAACCTCGACACCCACCTGGCAGCAGGAATGCGCCGCTACATCGCCGCCCACGACTGGCTCACCGTCTACCAACTGCCCTCTTACACACCCGACCTCAACCCGGTCGAAGGAATCTGGTCCATCCTCCGTCGCACAACCCTGGCCAACCGCGCGTTCGCCGACCCCGAAGACCTCATCACCGCCGTCCGGCAGGGCCTACGCAAACTCCAGTACCGCAGCGACGCACTCGACGGCTGCCTCACCGGCACGGGACTTCGACCCGCTCCACCATGACGACATCACGCATTCAAGGTCGGTAG
>NZ_JBSFTY010000200.1:0-1167 GCF_053591515.1 Streptomyces sp. NPDC003011 | reverse complement strand
GTGCGTCCTGCGCGGCCGCGGGGCAGCACCACCGGCACGACGTGCGGGTCCCGCCGAACGCACCACTGCCCGCCCGCGTCCGGCGCATCACAGCGGGTCTGGGAGGATGGTCGGCGGCCGTCCGTACCGGGTCCGGGGACCTGAGGGCGGGTGAGGCGGGTGGGTACGGGCAGCGGCCCGGTGGGCGGGAGAGCGGAGCGGTGCGGCACATGCCGGAGTACCCGGAGTACCTGGCCGCGGTGGTGTTCGCCGCGGGCGGTGTCGTCCACGCGCTGCTGGCACCGCACCGGTTGTCCACCGCCGTCCTGTTCTGCCTCGCGGTGACCTCTGCCGGACTCGGCGTGGCCGCTCGCAGTGCTCCGGCCCACCCGACCATCGCCACCGTCCTCGCTGTCGCCGCCCTGCTCCTGGCGCTCGCGCTGGGCCTGTTGCTGCTGGCCGACGGTGTCCTCCTGGTCCGGCGCTACGGACCGCAGGCAGCCCTGCTGGCGACCGGGGCCGCCGGCTGCGCGGTGCTGGCGGTGCTCGGCCTCGACGCGGTCTTCCACGTGGTCGGCGGCGAGGCGTTCGGTGCCCTCGTGGTCGCGGTGAACGCGGCCGCGGGATACCTCACTCTGCTCTTCCTGGTCTTCGCCGGCTACGTGTTCGTCCGGGGCCGTAGCGCCCCCCTGCCGGAAACCACCCATGTCGTCGTCCTGGGCGCCGGGCTCAACGGCGACCGGCCCGGCCCGCTGCTGACCCGCAGGCTGGAGCGCGCCCTCGCGATCGACGCCGCCCGCGCACCGGACACCCCTCGGGTGGTGTTCGTCGTCTCGGGCGGCCAGGGCGACGACGAGGTCCGTTCCGAGGCGGACGCGATGGCCGACTATCTGCGCGGACGCGGAGTGCCCGCCGACCGGATCGTGCGGGAAGACCGCTCCGTCAACACCGGGCAGAACCTCCGCTTCAGCGCGGCCCTCGTGGACGGCACCACTCCCGGCCACCGTGCCACGGTGGTCACCAGCGGCTTCCACGTCTACCGCACGACCCTGCTGGCCCGCCGCGCCGGCGTGCCCGTGCACGTCGTGGGCGCGCCGACCTCCCCCGCCTACTGGCTGGCCGCGACACTGCGCGAATTCGCCGCCATCCTGTGGCTGGACCGCCTCCCCCTGGTCGGACTCAGCCTGC
>NZ_JBSFTY010000199.1:0-1273 GCF_053591515.1 Streptomyces sp. NPDC003011 | reverse complement strand
GTCCGGACGGGGATGCGGCAGTTCCTCGTCCATGACCTTCATGCCCAGTCGCACGGCCCACACGAGGGCGGCATCGTGATCACGATGCCGCCCGCTCCGTCGTGCAACCAGAGCACTTTCGTCGGTGCTCCGCTGTGCGCGAGGGGGGAGTTGAACCCCCACGCCCTTTCGGGCACTGGAACCTGAATCCAGCGCGTCTGCCTATTCCGCCACCCGCGCATTGGGTGTGTCATCGGGCTGTTCCCCCTGGGGGGCGGCGCCTTCCGACACGCAGAACATTAGCACGCAGCGCGGGGTGGATTCACATCCGTTCCGACCGGGCAGCCGCCGACCAGCGCAGTCTCCGCCCGGCCGCCGAACCCGTCGGACCGGGCGAGCCTGCGGGCCCGTAGGAACGGGTACCGGTCCCTCAAACCGGTGTCCGTTCAGGTATCAACCTCGTACCGGTCCCGTCCGTCTCCCCCGGAGCCGGTCCAGGTCCACAGCCCGGTGCGGGACACTGGTCTGCGGCCCCCTCTACGATCCTTGCCAGGACTATGTCCGAGAAGAGTTCGAAGGGGAGCTCCACAGGGAACCTCGACAGGCGTCGACCCCGTCGACACCCGTCGACCGGGCCGACAGGGGGAACCAGCCGATTCACCGGCGCGTGGATACGATCAGTAAGCAGTACGAGCAGCACGAGCAGTACCAGCGGTACCGAGCACGGAAACGCCCGCTCAGCGGGACGCAGGACGGCAACAGCTACGGAGGAGGTGCCCCATGGGAGTCCTGAAGAAATTCGAGCAGCGTCTCGAAGGTCTGGTCAACGGCACCTTCGCCAAGGTGTTCAAGTCCGAGGTGCAGCCCGTGGAGATCGCGGGAGCGCTCCAGCGCGAGTGCGACAACAACGCCACCATCTGGAACCGCGACCGGACCGTCGTCCCCAACGACTTCATCGTGGAGCTGAGCACGCCGGACTTCGAGCGGCTCAGCCCCTACTCCGGCCAGCTCGGCGACGAACTCGCCGGCATGGTGCGCGACTACGCCAAGCAGCAGCGTTACACCTTCATGGGCCCCATCAAGGTCCACCTGGAGAAGGCGGAAGACCTCGACACCGGCCTGTACCGGGTGCGCAGCCGTACGCTCGCCTCCTCCACCGATCAGCAGGCCGCCACGCCGGCGGCCCCGGCCGGACGGCAGGGTCCCGCGGCTCCGGGCGCTCCCGGCGGGTACGGCTACCCGCCGGCCGCCGCGCCCGCCGGCGCCCCGCTCATGCCGGCCGCGCCGCCCCCCG
>NZ_JBSFTY010000198.1:0-1291 GCF_053591515.1 Streptomyces sp. NPDC003011 | reverse complement strand
AGGCCGCGTTGGCGGGAGAAGACCTGGAAGGTGCCGGGGGTGGCCATGATGGTGGCACCGCCGGCCAACGCCATGTCGCATTCGCCGTTGCGCAGAGCTTGGGCGGCCAGGTGGAGAGCCACCAGGGATGAGGAGCAGGCGGTGTCGACCGTCATCGCCGGGCCCTCGAGCCCGAACGTGTAAGCCACCCGGCCCGAGGCGATGCTGCCGGAGCCGCCCGTGGCGAAGTAGCCCTCCAGGTGATCGGGAGCACCGTGCATCCTCATCAGGTAGTCCTGGGAAATGACTCCTGCGAAGACACCTGTGTTACTGCCCTTGAGGGTCGTGGGGTTGATGCCGGCGTGCTCGAAGGCTTCCCAGGCGGTTTCGAGGAGCAGCCGCTGCTGGGGGTCGGTGGCCAGGGCCTCGCGGGGGTTCATGCGGAAGAACTCGGCGTCGAACTGGCCGGCGTCGTACAGGAACGCGCCCTTACGTGTGTACATCTTGCCCGGGGCATCCGGGTCCGGGTCGTACAGGGCATCGAGGTCCCAACCGCGGTCCTGGGGCAGATCACCGAGCGCTTCGCTCCCCTCGGCGACCAGCCTCCACAGGTCATCGGGCTGCCTCACTTCTCCGGGATAGCGGCAGGCCATGGAGACGATCACGATCGGATCGTCGTCGACCACCGTCGACATCGACTTCGGCGCCCGGATCTGTGGCTGCTCGTCCAGCAACTTGACGCGGAGATGCGTGGCGAGCGCGGTGAGCGTCGGGTGGTCGAAGACCAGCGTCGACGGGAGCTGCAGTGCGGTGGCGTTCGTGAGGCGGTTGCGGAGCTCCACGGCGGTGAGTGAGTCGAAGCCGAGGTCCTTGAACGGGCGTTGCGCATCGATGGTCTCGGGACGGTTGTGCCCGAGGACCGCGGCGACGTTGCTGCGGACGAGGTCGAGCAGCAGGCGCTGCTGCTCGGGTTCGCCCAGGCCAGCCAACTGCTGCGCCAGTCCGGAGCGCTGCATCGCGCTCGCTCCCGCGGCTGTCGCTCGGCGTCCCGAGACGGGGACGAGATCCCGGAGCAGCGGAGGCACATCAGCCATCCGGCGGAGGCTGGCCGGCTCGATCGGCATGCAGACCAGTGACGCCTCCGCACGTTCTTCGAGCGAGACGTCGAACAACCGCAGACCCAGTTCGGTGGTGAGGGCGGTGTTGTTGCGGGTGAGGTTGGTGTTGGTGGTGGTGAGGTGGTGGGTGAGGTTGGTGGTGTGTTTCCAGTAGCCCCAGGCGAGGCTGGTGGCGGGTTGGCCGTGGTGGTGGC
>NZ_JBSFTY010000197.1:0-1304 GCF_053591515.1 Streptomyces sp. NPDC003011 | reverse complement strand
GTGAACTCCTCCACCACCGGACACCCACACTCATCCCCGGCCCGCAACACCATCTCCACCAACGCCGCACCCGGAACCAACACCCGGCCCCGAACCACATGCCCCGCCAGCCACCCCTGACCCGACCGGGACAACCGCCCGGTCAACACCACCGCACCCGACCCCGCAACCGTCACCCCCGCACCCAACAGCCCATGCCCCAACACACCCAGCCCCAGCCCCACCACATCCCCACCCGCCGAAGACGACTCCAGCCAAAAACGCCGATGCTGAAACGCATACCCCGGCAACACCACCCGCCTCCCACCAGCCCCCGCGAACACCGCCCGCCAATCCACCCCCACCCCAGCCGCGAACGCCTCACCCACCCCCGACATCAACACCCCAGCCGCCGCACCAGACCGACGCGACAACGCCACCCACCCCACCGAATCCCCCACAAGACACTCCTGCCCCATCGCCGTCAGCACCGGCGCCGGACCCACCTCCACAAACACCGACACACCCGCCGCACGAGCCGCCCCCACCCCCTCAGCGAACCGCACCGGCTCCCGCACATGCCGCACCCAATACTCCGGATCACACACCACCCCCCCATCCACCAACCCACCCGTCACATTCGACACCAACGGCAACACCGGCACCCGATACGACACCTCACGCGCAACCCGCCCGAACTCCGCCAGCATCGGCTCCATCAACGGAGAATGAAACGCATGCGAAACCCGCAGCCGACGCACCTCACCACCCCGCGCCTGCCACCGCCCCACCACCTCATCCACCCCCCGCCCACACCCCGAAACCACCACCGACCGCGGCCCGTTCACCGCAGCCACCGACACCCCCGAAACCCCCTCCAACAACCCCTCCACCTCAGCCACACCCCCACGCAACGCCACCATCACCCCACCCGACGGCAACGCCTGCATCAACCGACCCCGCGCCGCCACCAGACGACACGCATCCCCCAACGACCACACCCCCGCACAAAACGCCGCCGCCAACTCCCCCACCGAATGCCCCACCAGCACACCCGGCTCAACCCCCCACGCCCTCAACAACCGAAACACCGCCACCTCAAACGCAAACAACCCCGCCTGCGCAAACTCCGTCTCATCAACCAACCCACCACCCCCCGCCAACACCTCACCCAACGGACGACTCAACAACCCCTCAAACCCCGCACACACCTCCTCAAACGCCTCCCGGAACACCCCAAACCCAGTCAACCCCACCCCCATCCCCGGCCACTGCGCCCCCTGACCGGTAAACAACAACCCCACACCACCCACAGAAGCAGCAGG
>NZ_JBSFTY010000196.1:0-1443 GCF_053591515.1 Streptomyces sp. NPDC003011 | reverse complement strand
TACCTCGGCAGCCTCCTCGAACCCGGCCAGTTGCTGGACGCCGCCTACTGGGTGGACAACCTCCGCCACCCCGTCCACTTCCACACCACCGCACTGCAACTCCTCGACGACGGCCACCACACCCTCATCGAAACCAGCCCCCACCCCGTCCTGGCAGCCGCCCTCACCGACATCCTCGGCATGCATCCGGCGGGTGGGCACCACCATCCCACCCTCACACGTCATCACGACACCAGCAGTCGCCTCCTGGCAACCCTCACCACTCTCCACACTCACCACCACAACGTCGACCTCACCCCCCACCTGCCGCAGCGGGGGGAGTCGTCAGAACATCTGGACCTGCCCACCTACCCCTTCCAACACCAGCCCTACTGGCTCCAAGCACCCACTCAGCTCACCGACGCCACCGACCTCGGCCTGGCCGTCACGGGACACCCGCTGCTGAGTACGGTCACCCAGCTCGCCGACACCAGCACCACCGTCCTGTCCGGACGCATCAGCCTCAAAACCCACCCCTGGCTCGCCGACCACGCGGTATCCGGAACCGTCCTGCTGCCCGGAACCGCCCTGGTCGACCTGGCCCTCCACGCCGGCGACCACACCGACGCCCACCACCTCGACGAACTCACCCTCCACACCCCCCTCATCCTCCACGACACATCCAGCCGCGACCTCCAAGTCACCAGCACCCCGGAGACCAACGGCTGGCAAGTCACCATCCACTCCCGCCCGCACACCAACCAGCCGGACGACACCGAGCCGTGGACCTGCCACGCCACCGGCACCCTCACCACCGCAGAGCAGTCAGCCCAGCCCCTCACCCAATGGCCGCCCGCCAACGCCACCCCCGTCGACACCGCCGACCTCTACACCCAACTGGCCGACAACGGCTACGACTACGGGCCCGCCTTCCAAGGCGTCACCGCGGTATGGACACAGCCCGACGGCACCCTCCACGCCGAGATCACCCTGCCCGACAGCGCCGACCCAGCCGGCCACACCATCCACCCCGCCCTCCTCGACGCCGCACTCCACCCCCTCGCCACCCAGACCACAGGCACCAGCACCGACCTGCGCCTGCCATTCGCCTGGACCGGCGTCACCCTCCACGCCACCAACGCCACCCACCTACGCGTCACCCTCACCACCACCGGCAACGACATATCCATACAGGCCTGGGACCCCACCGGCACACCCGTCGCCACCATCACCACCCTCACCACCCGCCCAATCGACCCCGCCGCACTGACCACCAGCACCGGCACCGACACCCGCAACAGCCTCTTCCACATGACCTGGAAGCCCACCGAAGCAACCACAGGCGACATCGACCCCGACCAAGTCGACCTCTACATCCCCAACACCGGCGAGGACAACGAAGGCCCGGCAGCCGCCCACGCAGCCACCGAAGCACTCCTCACCCACCTGCAATCCTGGCTGACC
>NZ_JBSFTY010000195.1:0-1509 GCF_053591515.1 Streptomyces sp. NPDC003011 | reverse complement strand
CCCACCACCGCCACCACCACGGCCAACCCGCCACCAGCCTCGCCTGGGGCTACTGGAAACACACCACCAACCTCACCCACCACCTCACCACCACCGAAATCCACAAAATCACCCACCACACCCACCCCCTCGAAACCGACCACGCACTCCACCTCCTCGACACCGCCCTCACCACACCCCACCCCCACCACCTCTGCATCCCCCTCAACCCCACCACCCTCCGCACCACACCCCACCTCCCCCCACTCCTACGCGACCTGACACCCCCAACCCGACCCACCGCAGCCACCCACACAAACGCCGAAGGCGCCCTCACGACCCGACTGCGCTCCCTGCCGCCGGAGTTGCGGGAGGCGCTCGTGCTCGAAGTTGTCTGTGCCGGCGTCGCAGCGGTGCTCGGGCACAGCGGGGCGGAGGCGATCGACCCGCAACGGCCCTTCAACGAGATGGGATTCGACTCGCTCACCGCAGTACAACTTCGGAACCGCCTCACCGAGGCCACCGCACTACGCCTCACCTCGACACTGATCTTCGACTATCCGACACCCCACGACTTGGCGCAGTACGTCGGCGCATCCCTCGGGGTGGGCGAAGTATCGGCCGAAACGTCCTTCCTGGCCGAGATCGACAAGCTCGAGCAGGAATTGATCGAACGTTCCGCGGACGATTCCGGGCGAGTCAAGGTGACCCGCCGACTTCACATTCTCCTCTCTCGCCTCAACGAGAGCGGACGGTCGGCGACAAACGGCGAAGACATAGAGGAAAAACTTCGTTCTGCGTCCAACGAAGAACTCTTCGATCTGATCGACGGCGATCTCGACCTTTCCTGATCCAGAGGCCTTCACCACCACAGCAAATCCGCGTAGAGGAGCGACAACCCATGTCGGACGAAGCCAAGCTTCGGGAATACCTGACCCGCGTAGTTGCCGAACTGCACCAGACGCGTCAGCGTCTTCAGGACGCCGAGTCGGCAGGGCAGGAGCCGGTGGCGATCGTCTCGACGGCCTGCCGTTACCCGGGCGGGGTGCGCTCGCCCGAGGACCTGTGGAACCTGGTGGCCGAGGGCACGGACGCCGTCTCGGGCTTCCCGGTCAACCGCGGCTGGGACCTCGACGGCCTCTTCGACCCGGACCCGGACGCCACCGGCAAAAGCTACGCACGTGAGGGCGGCTTCCTGCATTCTGCCGATGAGTTCGATCCCGAATTCTTCGGCATGAGCCCGCGAGAAGCGATGGCGACAGATCCGCAGCAGCGGTTGCTCCTGGAGACCGCTTGGGAAGTCTTCGAGCGTGCCGGTATCGGCACCCATTCCGTGAGGGGCACCAAGACCGGCGTCTACGCGGGTGTCATGTACGACGACTATGCGGGTCGTCTCATGCACCGTGCACCGGAAGGCTTCGAGGGCTTTCTGGGTAATGGGAGTGCGGCGAGTGTGGCTTCGGGGCGGGTGGCCTACACGTTCGGGCTCGAGGGCCCGGCGGTGACGGTGGACACCGCCTGCTCGTCGTC
>NZ_JBSFTY010000194.1:0-1529 GCF_053591515.1 Streptomyces sp. NPDC003011 | reverse complement strand
CCCCGCTCCGATCCAAGGGCGGCCACCGCCGCTACTCCCGCTACCAGCTGCGCATCGCCGCCCGCGCCCGGGAACTCGTCGACCACGGCACCCCCATCGAGGCCGCCTGCCGGATCATCATCCTCGAAGACCAGCTCGAAGAAGCCCAGCGCCTCAACGCCGAATACCGCCGCGCCGCCGAATCAGCGAACCCGTCGGCCGCGGCCTGAGACGGCTGAGATCGCGCCTTCCCTTACTTCAGGCGATGCAGGCGATGCAGGCGATGCAGGCGCTTGAGCCGATGCGGACGCTTCAGGCGCTGAGGGCTTGGCGTAGGGCGGGGTAGCAGGGGATAACCAAGTCGACACCGAGAAGTCGAAGGAGATGCAGCACGGGTTCCTGGGGAGCGGCCAGGCGCAGCCAGCCGTGGGCGGTGGTGGCGGCACGGTGTGCGGCGATGAGGGCGTTGATACCGGTGGAGTCGATGAAGGTGACGCCGCTGAGGTCGACGACGGTCCGCGGCGGGCGGGCACCGTCGGGCGGGAGCAGCGCATAGTGCAGGTGGTCGCGGATGCTGTAGTCGATCTGGCCGCTCAAGGTGACGATCTCAATGCCGTCACCCACCGGCTGGTCGCGCCGTGCTGCGGCGCGGTCGTCCGTCACGAGCTCCTCGCCTGCACTCGCTGCTCCCTTGCTCCGGGCAGAGACCCACAGACAGCCTGCCACGATGCGGTGGCGGACATGCCCCCGTCCGGCGAAGCGGACCTGACGCTCCCCCCGGAGGGGAGGCGGAGGCTCGCGCCTCCGGCAGGACCCATGATCCGTCGGCCGTGAGTTCGAGGACCGTCGGCTTCCTGACCGCCGGCCGGCTGCCGGCCGAAGACGTTCACCGCACCGACGTCAGACAGAAATGACTCCAGAAATGACTCCACGCCCGGCGGCTCCGCGTCCCACGAAGCCGCCGGGCGTGAGTGTCTGCTGACCGCAATCTGCTGACCGCAATCTGTTGTCGGCGTACTGACTGCTGTCCGGATACGGCACACGCTTCACGAGCCCCGGGCCGGCCGGCCCGCGCCCGCTACGAGACTGTCATCTCCGGTCCTGCCGCAGCCGTGACGCCTGCAAAGACGCGCTCCGTCGGCTTCGACATGACCGGCGCAGCGCGGTGTTCAGTACTGCTCGGTCTCCACGAAACCGGCGTCCGTGTCGTCGTTCGCACCGAGTGCGTCCGCCGCGGCGGACGGGTCGAATCCGGGCGGGCTGTCCTTGAGGGCCAGGCCCATGCCGGCCAGCTTCGCCTTGACCTCGTCGATGGACTTCGCACCGAAGTTGCGGATGTCCAGCAGGTCGGCCTCCGAACGGGCCACGAGCTCACCCACGGAGTGGACGCCCTCGCGCTTGAGGCAGTTGTACGACCGGACGGTGAGGTCGAGGTCCTCGATCGGCAGGACCAGGTCGGCGGCGAGGGCGGCGTCCGTGGGGGACGGGCCCATGTCGATGCCCTCGGCGTCGATGTTGAGCTCGCGCGCCAGACCGAACAGCTCGACCAG
>NZ_JBSFTY010000193.1:0-1542 GCF_053591515.1 Streptomyces sp. NPDC003011 | reverse complement strand
GTCAGTCGGGCGTTGGTGAGGGCTTGTTCGATGACGCGTTGCTGGGAGGGGCCGTTGGGGGCGGTCAGGCCGTTGGACGCGCCGTCCTGGTTGACGGCGGATCCGCGCAGCACAGCGAGGACCGGATGGCCGTTGCGTTGGGCGTCGGAGAGGCGTTCCAGCAGTATTAGGCCGACACCTTCGCCCCAGCCGGTGCCGTCGGCGGCGTCGGCGAAGGGCTTGCAGCGTCCGTCGGGGGCCAGGCCGCGTTGGCGGGAGAAGACCTGGAAGGTGCCGGGGGTGGCCATGATGGTGGCACCGCCGGCCAACGCCATGTCGCATTCGCCGTTGCGCAGTGCCTGGGCGGCCAGGTGGAGAGCCACCAGGGATGAGGAGCAGGCGGTGTCGACCGTCATCGCCGGTCCCTCGAGCCCGAACGTGTAAGCCACCCGGCCCGAGGCCACGCTGCCCGAACTGCCGGTGGCGATGTAGCCCTCAAGCCCTTCCGGGCTCTGATGGAGCCGCAGCAGATAGTCCTGCGAGATGACTCCGGTGAAGACGCCGGTGTTGGTGCCGTGGAGAGTGGCGGGGTTGATGCCGGCGTGCTCGAAGGCTTCCCAGGCGGTTTCGAGGAGGAGGCGTTGTTGGGGGTCGGTGGCCAGGGCTTCGCGGGGGTTCATGTGGAAGAAGTCGGCGTCGAACTGGTCGGCGTCGTGGAGGAAGGCGCCGTGGCGGGCGTAGGTCTTGCCGGTGGCGTCGGGGTCGGGGTCGTAGAGGTTGTCGAGATCCCAACCGCGATTGGTCGGAAGTTCGCCGACGGCGTCGATGCCGGAGTGGACCAGATCCCACAGTGCCTGGGAGTTGCGGATTCCGCCGGGGTAGCGGCAGGCCATGGCGACGATGGCCATGGGCTCATCTGCCGTGGCGGTGCTGGTGTGAGTGGTGGTTCGGGAGGTGGTGGTTCGGGTTGCTGTGTTGAGGAGTTGGTTGAGGAGGTGAGTGGTGAGGGTGTGGGGGGTGGGGTGGTCGAAGATCAGGGTGGCGGGGAGGCGGAGGGTGGTGGTGTTGGTGAGGCGGTTGCGGAGCTCTACCGCAGTGAGGGAGTCGAAGCCGAGTTCCTTGAAGGGGCGTTGGGGGTCGATGGCATCGGGGGTGTTGTGGCCGAGGACGGCGGCGACGTTGGTGCGGACGAGAGCGAGCAGACGGCGTCGCTGATCGGCTTCGGGCAGCGCAGCGAGCTCGTCGGCCAGGGAACTGCCGGTGGCGGTGGGGGAATGGGCCGCAGCGGTACGTCGGGTTGGGCGGGGAGCGAGGTCGCGTAGGAGTGGGGGGAGGTGGTCGGTGGTGCGGAGGGCGGTGAGGTTGAGGGGGATGCACAGCTGGTGGGGGTGGGGTGCGGTCAGGGCGGTGTCGAACAGATGGAGGGCGTGGTCGGTTTCGAGGGAGTGGGTGCTGTGGGTGACTTTGCGGATTTCGGTGGTGGTGAGGTGGTGGGTGAGGTTGGTGGTGTGTTTCCAGTAGCCCCAGGCGAGGCTGGTGGCGGGTTGGCCGTGGTGGTGGCGG
>NZ_JBSFTY010000191.1:0-1869 GCF_053591515.1 Streptomyces sp. NPDC003011 | reverse complement strand
TGGGGGTGATCAGTCGGTGGTCGGTGACGGTCTGTGCGCCGGCGCCGTGGGGGAACATGCCCATGACGCGGTCGCCTGGGCGGACGTTGGTGACGTCGTCGGCGATTTCGGTGACGATGCCGGCGCCTTCACTCGCCAAGAGCGCATCGCCCGGATACATCCCCAGCGTGATCAGGACGTCGCGGAAGTTGAGGCCGATGGCGCGGACGTCGATGCGGACCTGCCCGGGCGCGAGCTCTTCGGGCAGATCGGGATTGGGCAGGAGCGCCAGGTTGTCCAGCGTGCCGGGGGCTGTCTTGTCCAGTCGCCAATTCGGGTCGGCCGGAATCGTCAGCTGACCGTCCACGCGGTCGGTCGACCGCACCAGCCTGGGCGCGAGGAACTGGCCATGACGTACGGCGAGTTGGGGCTCATCCGTGGCGATGACGGCGGCCAGGTGTGAGGTGTCGGCTGGGTCGTCGGTGTCGAGGAGGTGGATGCGGCCGGGGTTCTCGTTCTGTGCGGTCCGCACCAGACCCCACAGGGGGGCTTGGGTGAGGTTGATGTCCTCGGCCGGGCTGGTGGCCACGGCGTGCTGGGTGAGGACGACCAGGCTACGGTCGGTCGTTTCGTTGGCGGCCAGCCATGACTGCAGGTGGGTGAGGAGCGCCTCGATCGCTGCGTGAGCGGCTGCCGGGCCTTCGCTGTCCTCGCCGATGCCCGGGATGTAGACATCGACTTCGTCGAGGTCGACCTCGCCCGTGATTGCCTCGGTGGGCTTCCAGGTCATGTGGAAGAGGCTGTTGCGGGTGTCGCTGCCGGTGCCGGTGACCAGCGCAATGGGGTCGATCGGGCGGGTGGTGAGGGTGGTGATGGTGGCGACGGGTGTGCCGGTGGGGTCCCAGGCTTGTATGGATATGTCGTTGTCGGTGGTGGTGAGGGTGACGCGTAGGTGGGTGGCGTTGGTGGCGTGGAGGGTGACGCCGGTCCAGGCGAATGGCAGGCGGGTTTCGCTGGTGTCTGTGGTCTGGGTGGTGAGGGCGAGGGGGTGGAGGGCGGCGTCGAGGAGGGCGGGGTGGATGGTGTGGCCGGCTGGGTCGGCGCTGTCGGGCAGGGTGATCTCGGCGTGGAGAGTGCCGTCGGCCTGCTCCCACATGGAGGTGACGCCCTGGAAGGCGGGCCCGTAGTCGTAGCCGTGGTCGGCCAGTTGGGTGTAGAGGTCGGCGGTGTCGACGGGGGTGGCGTTGGCGGGCGGCCATTGGGTGAGGGGCTGGGCTGACTGCTCTGCGGTGGTGAGGGTGCCGGTGGCGTGGCAGGTCCACGGCTCGGTGTCGTTGTCCGGGTCGTTGATGTGCGGGCGGGAGTGGATCACGATCCGCCAGCCGTTGGTCTCCGGGGTTGTCGTTACTTGGAGGTCGCGGCTCGATGTGTCGTCGAGGATGAGGGGGGTGTGGAGGGTGAGTTCGTCGAGGTGGTGGGCGCCGGTGTGGTCGCCGGCGTGGAGGGCCAGGTCGACCAGGGCGGTCCCGGGCAGCAGGACGGTGCCTGCGACGGCGTGGTCGGCGAGCCAGGGGTGAGTGCTGAGGCCGACACGGCCGGTGAACACCGTTGACGCACCAGACGATTCGGCGGCTGTAGCGATGCCACCCGCGCCGGCGAGCTGCACAGTGGCGGCGAGCAGGGGATGCGGGCTGCTGGCCAGGCCGAGGTCGGTGGCGTCGGTGAGCTGGGCAGGGGCTTGGAGCCAGTAGGGCTGGTGTTGGAAGGGGTAGGTGGGCAGGTCGAGATGTTCCGATGGTTCTTCCCGTTGGGGGAGGTGGGGGGTGAGGTTGATGGTGTGGTGGTGGGTGTGGAGGGTGGTGAGGGTGGCGAGGTGGGTGTGGGTTTCGT
>NZ_JBSFTY010000190.1:0-2033 GCF_053591515.1 Streptomyces sp. NPDC003011 | reverse complement strand
GTTCGGCGGCGTCCTACTCTCCCACAGGGTCCCCCCTGCAGTACCATCGGCGCTGTAAGGCTTAGCTTCCGGGTTCGGAATGTAACCGGGCGTTTCCCTCACGCTATAACCACCGAAACACTATGAAACTGTTCAGCCGCACCATTGCCGTGGCCCGACAACGGGGCTGTTCGTGGTTTCAGAACCAACACAGTGGACGCGAGCAACTGAGGACAAGCCCTCGGCCTATTAGTACCGGTCACCTCCACCCATTACTGGGCTTCCAGATCCGGCCTATCAACCCAGTCGTCTACTGGGAGCCTTAACCCCTCAAAGGGGGTGGGAATACTCATCTCGAAGCAGGCTTCCCGCTTAGATGCTTTCAGCGGTTATCCCTCCCGAACGTAGCCAACCAGCCATGCCCTTGGCAGGACAACTGGCACACCAGAGGTTCGTCCGTCCCGGTCCTCTCGTACTAGGGACAGCCCTTCTCAATATTCCTACGCGCACAGCGGATAGGGACCGAACTGTCTCACGACGTTCTAAACCCAGCTCGCGTACCGCTTTAATGGGCGAACAGCCCAACCCTTGGGACCGACTCCAGCCCCAGGATGCGACGAGCCGACATCGAGGTGCCAAACCATCCCGTCGATATGGACTCTTGGGGAAGATCAGCCTGTTATCCCCGGGGTACCTTTTATCCGTTGAGCGACGGCGCTTCCACAAGCCACCGCCGGATCACTAGTCCCGACTTTCGTCCCTGCTCGACCCGTCGGTCTCACAGTCAAGCTCCCTTGTGCACTTACACTCAACACCTGATTACCAACCAGGCTGAGGGAACCTTTGGGCGCCTCCGTTACTCTTTAGGAGGCAACCGCCCCAGTTAAACTACCCATCAGACACTGTCCCTGATCCGGATCACGGACCCAGGTTAGACATCCAGCACGACCAGACTGGTATTTCAACGACGACTCCACCTGAACTGGCGTCCAAGCTTCACAGTCTCCCAGCTATCCTACACAAGCCGAACCGAACACCAATATCAAACTGTAGTAAAGGTCCCGGGGTCTTTCCGTCCTGCTGCGCGAAACGAGCATCTTTACTCGTAGTGCAATTTCACCGGGCCTATGGTTGAGACAGTCGAGAAGTCGTTACGCCATTCGTGCAGGTCGGAACTTACCCGACAAGGAATTTCGCTACCTTAGGATGGTTATAGTTACCACCGCCGTTTACTGGCGCTTAAGTTCTCAGCTTCGCACGCCCGAAAGCGCACTAACCGGTCCCCTTAACGTTCCAGCACCGGGCAGGCGTCAGTCCGTATACATCGCCTTACGGCTTCGCACGGACCTGTGTTTTTAGTAAACAGTCGCTTCTCGCTGGTCTCTGCGGCCACACCCAGCTCAGAGCGCAAAGCTCATCACCGGACATGGCCCCCCTTCTCCCGAAGTTACGGGGGCATTTTGCCGAGTTCCTTAACCATAGTTCACCCGAACGCCTCGGTATTCTCTACCTGACCACCTGAGTCGGTTTAGGGTACGGGCCGCCATGAAACTCGCTAGAGGCTTTTCTCGACAGCATAGGATCATCCACTTCACCACAATCGGCTCGGCATCAGGTCTCACCCACATGCCATCCGGATTTACCTGGATGACGGGCTACACCCTTACCCCGGGACAACCACCGCCCGGGATGGACTACCTTCCTGCGTCACCCCATCACTCACCTACTACCAGCTCGGGCCACCGGCTCCACCACTTTCCATTCCCCGAAGGGTCCGGAACGGCTTCACGGGCTTAGCATCACTGGATTCAATGTTTGACGCTTCACAGCGGGTACCGGAATATCAACCGGTTATCCATCGACTACGCCTGTCGGCCTCGCCTTAGGTCCCGACTTACCCTGGGCAGATCAGCTTGACCCAGGAACCCTTAGTCAATCGGCGCACACGTTTCCCACGTGTGTATCGCTACTCATGCCTGCATTCTCACTCGTGAACCGTCCACAACTCGCTTCCGCGGCTGCTTCACCCGGCACACGACGCTCCCCTACCCATC
>NZ_JBSFTY010000189.1:0-2046 GCF_053591515.1 Streptomyces sp. NPDC003011 | reverse complement strand
CGGTCGCCTTCGACGGGTGCCTGTCGGTCAAGACACCGGATGCCGAGCGCAACCGGGGCTGGCTGGGAAGGATCAAGTACCGGTCCGGGTGGGCCAGTTACCCCGCCATGATGCTTATGGCCCTGGTGGAGACCGGCACCCGCGGCCTGCTCGGCGCGGTCTTCGGACCCAGGAGCGAAATGCAGTCCCCTGCCACAACAGACTTCACGGGAGTCGCAGAAACCGCATTGTGGACCCTGTACCACCGCGCGGCCGAGGCGGCCCGGAAGGACACCGTACTACCAGACCCGCAAGCGGTCCGGCTGGTGGCCCAGTTGAACTTTCCCTTCCGTCAACGACTCGGCCGCGCCCGGCCCTGGGTGGCCCAGATCCTCGCGCTGCGAGCCCTCGCCTTCGACGGTGTGGTGCGCTCATTCCTCTCCACACACCCCGACGGCACCGTGATCGCACTCGGTGAGGGTCTGGCGGGTGGACAACGGTCAGGCGCAGTGGCTCTCCGTGGACTTGGCCGACCCGCTTGAGCTACGTACACGCGTACTCCCGCACGGCAGGCGACAGCGCCATATCCCCTGCGACATCAGCCGCGACCCCGACAGTCGCTGGATGGAGCTCGTGGACCGCTCACGCGGCGTACTGGTCACCGCGCAGGGGCTGTTGATGTACCTGCACGCTGCGCGGGTACACAAACTGATCGCTGCCTGCGCGGAATCCTTCCCCGGCGGCGCGATGGTCTTCGATACCGTCTCGCGTCGTTTCAGTGCGCGGTGCCGGACCGACGGGAAGGGGCCAGGGGGCTACACCCTCCCTCCGATGCCCTGGGGGATGGACCCTGACGACCGCCGGATGCTTCAAGCCGTCCACCCCGCCATCACTGCGATCCGGGACATTTCCCTTCCTGTCGGCCGCGGCATCACCGGCCACGTGGTCTCCCGGGCTTCGGCACTGCCTCTCCTCAGGAGTAACCGGCCTCTCATCACCAGCTTGCACTTTCGCGCTGCCAGCTCGAAGCCCGTCTAGCCACGGGTGGTAGGCGGCGGCGAACCTGCGCTGCTCCTTCGGCAGGTCGAAAGCGGTCCGCGCCTCCTTCGCCGCCGGCGCGCCATGCCCGCGATCGGCGTAGAGGAGCACCTTGGCGTCCCGCCCGGCCGCATGGCTCGCGCAGGCCCGGGTCGGTAAGGCGCAGCATCTTCGGGAGCACGGTCGTGTTCATCATGGTGCGGTGCTCCTTTTCTGTGCCGGCCGGTTGGTCTTCGCGTGGATGCCGGACATCGCCCACTCGCGGGCCTCCTCGTGCGACAGGTTCAGCACTTGCGTCTCCTGGGCGCGGCCGCGGGAGACGACCTGGACCAGGATCTCGGCGAGCGCGTCGACGGCCGGGGACTCCTTGGGATCGCCGGACTCGCGGATCTTCGCCCAGTACCGCTTGAGCTGAGCCATGGTGGCGTTGACCTCTTCGAGGAGGATCGCCAGTCGGGCCGACCCGCCACGGTTCGCAATCGAGGACGTCGTCGGCCAGTGCGCGAGGGCCGGGGCCCGGCCCGGGGTGTGCTGCACGCGTCGGACTGCGAAGAGGCTCCGCAGGGCGCGCCCCTGCTCGATGTGGAGCACGCGCTGAACATTGCGGAGAACCCGGGGACGCGACTGTGCCCGCTGTGCGGTTGCGCTCAGGAGCTGACGCCGCTGCTGCGTGGCTTCGATCAGATCTCCGACTCCTGACACCCGGTCGGAGCCCTCCACTCACCCGTAAGGATCATTTGAATCCGTCGGGCTTCGAAAAGCGCTTTGAAGCGCGGAAGGAAATCCATCGTGAGGTTACTTCAGGGCGGACCCGGAGCTGATCCGCTATCGGATCGTGGCGCAGCGCACCGATCCGGAGCACCCGGGCGCGTCGGTGGTGACGCACTACGCCTACGGGCGGCTGGTTGAGGAGGCAGTCGCCAAGGCCCCGCAAGGGTGTTGTCACGTTGTTGGCTGTGACTGCCTGACGGCGCGTCGGGGCAGGGTGGGCTTGGGAGCCGGGCCTGTGCTCAGGCCGCGGTGGCAAGG
>NZ_JBSFTY010000188.1:0-2137 GCF_053591515.1 Streptomyces sp. NPDC003011 | reverse complement strand
CGCACGGACCGCCCCCCACAACCCCTCCCGCCCCAGGGCGGCGTACTCCGACACCGCGTCGGCATACGCCGCCCCACCGCCATGCCGGGCCGCCTTGCGGGCGCGGTCGCCCGACATCGTCGGCTGGAACGAGCGCAGCGCCCGCAGCCGTTCGGCCAGCGCGATCAGCCGTACGGCGGAGGTGTCGCCGGACGCGAGCCCCGCCATGCCCAGCGCGTGCAGCACCGTCCCGACCACAGGAAGCTCCATGGGCGAGCCGGACAGACCGGAGAGCAGGGCCCGCAGCCGGTCGACCGGCTCCGCGACCAGCTCGATACGGCCGGCGTGCGCGTGCGCCGTCACCGCCGCCGACTGGATCTCCAGCGCGTACCGGTCGAGGAAGGGATCGCCGCTGTACATCGGGCCGGCCTGAGCCACCCCCTCCGCGGCGCTGCGCCACAAGCCGAGCCCGACCTCCGTCAGTCCGCGGGCGAGCGCGATCTCCGCGCGGCCGCCGAGGTCGGTACTGTCGGAGCCGTCCTGTTGCAGGGCGTTGACGTGTTCCGCCTGCCGCAGCCAGTACTCGGCCTCGTCCGGGTCGCCGCGCTGCAGGCAGGCCAGGACGAGGCCCCAGCGGATGCCGATGAAGTCGTGTTCGTCGCCCAGCCGCGGCAGCGCTTCGAGCGCCTTCTTGAGGTGCTGGTACGCGGTCTCGCCCTGCTCCACCTGCAAGCACAGCTCGCTCAGCCGGGCGTGGCCCATGACCTGGAGGAACGGGTTGTCGACCGGCGCCAGTGCGGAGATGGTCCGGCGGGCCGAGGCGAGTGCGCGGTCGATGTCGTGCTCGTGCTCCCAGACGTACGTGGCGACGCACTCGGCGACACCGGCGAGCAACGGCTGCTCGCTGGCGCAGAGTTCGCGCAGCACGTCGTAGTCGGGGGGCAGCATCTCGGGGACCGCGCTCAGCACCGCCGCGACGGCGCGCAGCAGTGTGTCCGGCGGGGCCGGGGGCAGCCGCCGGAGGGTGACGAGCTGGCGTACGACATGCGGGCCGTAGCCCATGAACAGGGTGGCCGTGCACAACACCGCGGCGGCGCGGGCGACTTCGACGTACTCGGGTTCGGGGTGGTAGTGCGACAGCGGCGGGCCGGTGTCCGTGGCGAGGGCGGCGAGGCGCAGGTAGTTGGAGCCGGTGGACCACAGGGCGGCGAGGACAGCGGTGAGGGCGGCGATGGTGGGGCCGTCCGCACGGGCCAGGGCGTGCCGCAGGGCCAGCACCAGGTTGTCCTGCTCGGCCCTGATCCGCTCCCAGGCGGCACGCGGTTCGGAGCCGAAGAACCAGTCGTGGTGCGCGACCCCGAAGTCCCGCGCCCAGGCGAGGAACCGACCGATGGCCTCCTCGTCCTCGCCCGCCTCCGCACACCGCGCCGCGCTGAACTCCCGTACGGTCTCCAGCATCCGGAACCGCACGCCGGCCGGGGTGTCGGCGACGGTGAGCAGCGACTGATCGGCCAACTGCTCCAGCAAGAACAGCGCGTCCTCACCCAGGACCTGCTCCGCCGCTTCGCCGGAGAAGCCGCCGGGGAAGACGGACAGCATGCGCAGCGCCGCCCTGGCGTCCTCCTGGAGCAGGTTCCAGCTCCACTCCACGACCGCGTGCAGGGTGCGGTGGCGCTCCGGTGCGTCCCGCGCACCGCCGCGCAGCAGCGCGAACCGGTCGCCGAGACGGCGGGCGATCTCCGGCACGGACAGGACGCGCACCCGCGCCGCGGCCAGCTCCACGGCGAGCGGCAGCCCGTCGAGGTGACGGCACAGTGCGGCCAGCGCGTCAGGCGGCAGTTCCACGCCGGGGCGGGCGGCCCGGGCCCGCTGCGTGAACAGCTCGACCGAGGTGTCGAGACCGAGCTCCGGCAGCGCGTACACCGCTTCCGACGTGAGGCCGAGCGGGGCCCGGCTGGTGGCGAGCACCCGCAGGTCCTTCGAGGACGAGACCAGGGCCCGTACGAGGGCGGCGGCGCCCCCGATGACCTGCTCGCAGTTGTCCAGCACCAGCAGCACGGGGTGGGAGCCGAGCACGCCGATGATGCCGGGCACCGGGTCGGCCGCGGCGGGGCCGCTCACGGCGCCGGGCCGCACCTCGCCCGCGCCGAGCGCGGAG
>NZ_JBSFTY010000187.1:0-2228 GCF_053591515.1 Streptomyces sp. NPDC003011 | reverse complement strand
CCGCAGCCGCCCTCTGGGGCAACATCAACGCCTACACCCTCGAACTCCTGACCCGCGCGCAGCGCGAGGGACTGCTCGCCCCGGACGCGGACCTGCAGTGGGCGCGGCAGGTGTACTACGCCCTCCTCAGCGAAGCCCTCAACAGGCCCGGCGCCGACGAGGAACCGGCCACACCGGATCCGCACGCGCTGGCCGCACTCGTCATCGACACACTGCTGCACGGCGCCGGACCACACGACTGACCCACGCCCCGGAGACCTCCGTAGTGCGGTCAATGTCGTAGTGAGGATCGGGACCCGCCCGCAGGCGCCGAGGCGGCCTCGGCGGAGAGTAGATTGAGCAACCGCACGGTCCGGCGAGGCCCCGAACCGGGGCGCAGACGATCCGGCGTGCGGGACACGCTGATCGCCGACATCCTGTTGCACCGCGCGCAACGGCACGGCTGAGCCACGGCTGCGCGCCGGAGCGGCAGATCCCCGCGTGGCTGCCGGCGCCGCCAAGGGACTGCCTGGCACCACACACTGACGCGCCGCGGTGTGGCCGTACTCCGCCGGGCTCGGCTCCGGCGGGGTACGGCTGCCGGTTCGCGGTCACCCTGCCTTCGGTGTCGGGGCTGGTGACCGTGTCGCGGCGGGGGTGCTGTCAGCGGTCGAGGAAGGTGTTCACCTGGGTGCCGAACTTGACGGGGTACTGGAAGAGGAACCCGTGGCCGGAGTTCGGGTAGATGCTCAGCTGGGCGTTGGGGAGGTGCTTGGCGAGCAGGTGGGAGTTCTTGGGGGGCATGAGGATATCGCTGTCCCCGTCGGCGACCAGGACGGGCTGGAAGAGGGCGTTCAGCCGGACGAGCTTGGTCTTGTCGGGGATGCCCCACTCGGACATCGCGGTGAGCTGGGCGTCGCGGGTGGCGAGGCTGGCGGGGGCGTCGTGGTCGGTGGTGCGCTGCCCGAGGCGCTGCAGGAACTCCGTTCCCGCGGCCTGGCTGGAGGCGGTGTTCTTGAAGAACAGGAAGAGGAAGTCGGCGGGGCCGGGGTTGTCCGCCAAGGCGCTCGCCAGCACCTTGGGGTCGGATGCGCGCTGGTCCACTCCGCCCTGGGGTCCGGTGCCGGCCAGGACGACGCGGCGGACCTGCCAGGGGCGGCGCAGGGTGACCTCCTGGGCGACCTGGCCGCCGAGGGAGAAGCCGAACAGGTCGTAGTGGGGCAGCTTGAGGGCGTCGATGAAGGTGATGGCGTCCAGGCTCATCTGCTGGATGGTGCTGGGGGTGGTGCCGGTGGAGCCGCCGACGCCGACGTTGTCGACGAGGATGACCTCGCGCTTGGCGGCGATGGTGTCGATGAGCTTGGGGTCCCAGTTGTCGAGGGTGCCGCGGTAGTGCTGCAGGAAGGCCAGGGGCACGCTGCCCGCGCTGGGGTTGCCGAAGCGGCGGTACTGGTAGGTGACGCCGCTGACGGCCTTGACCTGCAGGTTGGGCGCGGTGCTCGCGCTCTCGGAGCTCTTCGTCTGCGTGACCGCGTGACGCGTCACGCTTGAGCTGTCGCCCACGGCGGTGGCCGCACTCGGCGCCGTGCTGGCGACGGCCGCGACGACTGCCATGGTGGCCAGCGCCACGGCGGTGCGACGGGCGATAAGGGAGCGTCGATTTGTTGAGGGCATGCCAATTCCTTGAGTCTGGGTAGGGACATCCCGGCCTTGGTGGATCTGCTGTGCGCTTCACACACGGACGTCTTGCCGACCGCGCGTGCCGATGCCGCCCTGGCTTCCCGTGCCCTTCGCCGGCGCACCTGTCGCGTCGAGCGTTGAACCGCGTGCGCTCTGTGCCGGGTGCTCTGCGTGGACGCTGAAGTAGCGTCCTGGGCGTCGGCTCCGTCGGGCTGGGTCCGCCATCGGCGTAGTACGGACCCGAAGGCCACGGGTGCGATGCGGACTCCTGGGGTCGTCGGACCGCTTTCGTCCTTCCTGGGTGCGGAATCGGATGCCGGTCGCGAGTGAGATCCCTTATCGGCTCCATCAAAGTATCATCTATACGAGCAGGAGCAACATCTGAGAATCAATTAACGGGAGACCAGTATCGTTCACGTATCCTCTACATAGAGTCATGAATCGAACGAGACGACCGAGACAATCGAACGAGACAGGAGACCGACATGGGTCGAGCACTGCGTGCAGATGCCGAGCGCAGTGTGCGCGCGATTCTGGAGGCGGCCGAGCGGGTCCTAGCCCAGGACGCG
>NZ_JBSFTY010000186.1:0-2323 GCF_053591515.1 Streptomyces sp. NPDC003011 | reverse complement strand
CGGTCGGCGGTGATGATTCCGGCCCGGTGCTCCAGCTTCGCCCGCCCGCTCCACAACCGGGCGGCCAGGGGAGCGGCCTCCACCTCGGGGTGGGTTTCGACGAACGCGGCCAGCCGGCCCGCGGTCTCGGCCAGGGCCTGTGGTGTCCGCCCGGACACCACCACCGGCACCGGCCCGCACCGCCCCTCCGACTCACCCCCACCCCCACCCTCGCCCCCGGCCCCGGCCGGAGCAGGAGCCGGTTCCGGCTCCGGTTCCGGCGCCGCCTCCAGAATCACATGCGCGTTCGTCCCGCTGATTCCGAAGGACGACACCGCCGCCCGGTGGGGGTGATCGGAGTCGGGCCAGGGCATCGATTCGGTGAGCAGCGAGATGCTGCCCGCGCTCCAGTCGACGTGATGGGACGGCTGATCCACGTGCAGGGTCGGCGGGAGCACGCCGTGCCGCATGGCCTGCACCATCTTGATCACGCCGGCGACGCCCGCGGCGGCCTGGGTGTGTCCGATGTTGGACTTCACGGACCCCAGCCACAACGGCCGCTCAGCACTGTGCTCGCGCCCGTACGTCGCCAGGAGGGCCTGTGCTTCGATCGGGTCGCCCAGCGTCGTGCCCGTGCCGTGCGCCTCGACGATGTCCACCTGGCCCGCGCTCAACCGCGCGTTGGCGAGGGCTTGTTCGATGACCCGCCGTTGCGACGGTCCGTTGGGGGCGGTCAGGCCGTTGGACGCGCCGTCCTGGTTGATGGCGGATCCGCGCAGCACAGCGAGGACCGGATGGCCGTTGCGCTGGGCGTCGGACAGCCGCTCCAGCAGCAGCAGGCCGACACCCTCGCCCCAGCCGGTGCCGTCCGCCGCCTCCGCGAACGGCTTGCAGCGGCCGTCCACGGACAGTACGCGCTGGCGGGAGAACTCGATGAACGCGCCCGGGCTGGACATGACCGTGGCGCCACCCGCCAGGGCCATCTCGCACTCACCGTTGCGCAGTGCCTGGGCGGCCAGGTGGAGAGCCACCAGGGATGAGGAGCAGGCGGTGTCGACCGTCACCGCCGGGCCCTCGAGCCCGAACGTGTAGGCCACACGCCCTGAAGCGATGCTCGCGGCGCTGCCGTTGCCCAGGTAGCCCTCGAAGCCGTCGGGGGTGTTCTGCATGAGGCGTGCGCCGTAGTCGCCGTAGATCACTCCGGCGTAGACGGCCGTGTTGCTTCCCTTGAGGGTGGTGGGGTCCATACCGGCCTCTTCGAAGGCTTCCCAGGCTGTTTCGAGGAGCAGCCGCTGCTGGGGGTCGGTGGCCAGAGCCTCGCGGGGGTTCATGCGGAAGAAGTCCGCGTCGAACTGGTCGGCGTCGTGCAGGAACGTGCCGTAACTCGTATAGCTCTTGCCGTGGGCCGCAGGATCAGGGTCGAAGAGGTTGTCGAGGTCCCAACCGCGGTTCGTCGGGAAGCCGGAGAGACCTTCGCGACGCTCGGCGACCAGGTCCCACAGATCAGCGGCGGAGCGCACGTCACCCGGGAAACGGCACGACATCGACACGATGACCACCGGATCGTCCGACGTGTCGGCACCGGCGAACACGGGCGCGGCCGATCGGCTCGCCGATTCCAGCAGTTCGGAGCCGATGTGATCAGCCAGGGCCTGCGCGTTCGGGTGATCGAAGATCAAGGTGGCCGGGAGACGCAGCCCGGTGGCGGAGTCGAGCCGGTTGCGCAGCTCCACGGCGGTGAGCGAGTCGAAGCCCAGATCCTTGAACGGCTGCTGGGGGTCCACACCGGCCGTATCCGCGTGCCCGAGGACGGCGGCGGCATTGCTCCGTACGAGGTCCAGCAGCAGGCGCCGCTGCTCTGCGGACGTAAGTCCGGCGAGCTGCTGTGCCAACCCCGAAGCCTTCCGGGGAGCCGCCTGCGCAGCACGGCGGAGTGAGCGGGGAGCGAGGTCGCGCAGGAGGGCGGGCACGTTGTCCGTGGTGCGGAGCGTGGATGAACTCAGCGGCGCGCACAGGTGATACGCGGACGGGCTGGTGAGGGCGGCATCGAGGAGTCGGAGGCCTTCCTCGGTGGTGAGGGCGGTGTTGTTGCGGGTGAGGTTGGTGTTGGTGTTGGTGGTGGTGAGGTGGTGGGTGAGGTTGGTGGTGTGTTTCCAGTAGCCCCAGGCGAGGCTGGTGGCGGGTTGGCCGTGGTGGTGGCGGTGGTGGGCGAGGGCGTCGAGGTAGGTGTTGGCGGCGGCGTAGTTGGCTTGTCCGGGGTTGCCGAGGGTGGCGGCTGCGGAGGAGTAGAGGATGAAGGCGGTGAGGTTGAGGTGTTGGGTGGCGTGGTGGAGGTTGTGGGCGG
>NZ_JBSFTY010000185.1:0-2348 GCF_053591515.1 Streptomyces sp. NPDC003011 | reverse complement strand
TTTGTTGTGATACGTGTTGTGATGATCAGAGATCACGGGCGGGGGGGGGGGGGGTGAGGGGGGTGCTGGTGGGGGCCGCCGGCGGGGGTGAGGGGGCGGGGCGCCCGGGGGGCGGCGGGCCCCGGCGGCCCGCCGGGGGCTACGGCCGGCGCAGCAGCGCGCCCAGGCCGCCCACCGGCGCCTGCGTCTGCCCGGCCGCCGGGGCCGGGGCCATCGAGATCGCCGGGGCGCCCGTCGCGACCGCCGAGCGGATCAGCGCGTCGTCCGCGCGGGCCGACCAGGGGTGCTGCTCGCCGAGGATCCTCAGGTCCGTACGGCGCACCGCCAGCTGGTCCGGTTCCTCGCCGATCCACACCTCCTGGTGCGCGTCGGGGCCGTCCGGACGGATCAGCAGCTCGTCGATACGGTGCTCACGCGCCGCCTCCACCAGCGCGGGCACGCCCTCCACCGCCGCGGCGCGCCCGTCGGCGCCCGGTTCGCGGGCGGCCAGGAACCGCTCCAGCTCGCGCTCCGCCCGCTGCCGCACGTGCGCGGCGCGGGTCTCCTCCACGTCCTCGTCGAGCAGCCTGCTGCCGGCCCCGTGCGGGACCTCGGCCACCAGGTCGTGCAGCCGCCTGGGCAGCCGGTCGCGCACCGTCCGCCGCTCCCGGTCGTCACCGACGAGGACCAGCAGGTCGGCGTGGGTCTCCTCCTGGCAGACGGCGAGCGCGTCCGCGATCTCGGCCGCGTTGTGCTCCCAGGTGTTCTCCACCCGCAGCTGGAAGTGGCGCTGCGACCAGTCGGCGGAGCTCGTAGGGTGCACCGGGTACCGCCGGCCGGTGACCGTACCGGCGGCCCGTCGGCCGGGCGCCCCGCGCAGCTCGAAGTCGGCGCCCCTGCGGTCGACGTACGCCACGACGCACACGGGGTCCTCGCCGGCCAGGTCCAGCAGGGGCGCGGTGTGCGGCAGCGCGGCCCAGTGCGCGCTGTCGCCGTCCGGCGCCCGGGTCAGCGCGGGATCCAGGACCACCTCCCCGGCCCGGGCGAACAGGGCCCGCCCGGGCGGTTCGGGGGAGTGCCGCAGCTCCTCCAGCGCCTCTCGCACGGCCCGGCACGTGTCCTCGTCGGCGCCCTGCCGGGAGAGTTCCCGGGACAGCGCCACGGCCGCCGGATGCCGCTGGTGCGGCGTGTCCTCGGTGTGCCGGGAGGTGTCGACGTAGACGGAGGCCCAGGGGCCCCGGTGTTCGTGCAGTGGACGCAGGAAGGCGAGATCCATGGTTCTCTCCCGGATGTCGCTTGAGGGTAGTGCGTGCCGGGCGGGTACCCGGAGGCCATGAACGAACACGACGAGCGGGACATGACCACGACCGGAGTCGACGCCAGCCGGCTGGACGACCAGCAGCTCATGAAGGAGCTGGAGACCATCCACCGCACACGTCACGACACGCTGCTGTACGCCTCGAACGACGCGCTGCGGGCCCACAACGAGCGCATGGCGCAGCTGGAGGGCGAGTACCTGCGGCGCAACCCGAACCGCCCGGTCGCCGCGGGCCGCACCCGCGAGGGCGCGCGGGAACGCCGGAGCGGGGAGTCGACGACTCCCCGCTCCTGAGCCGATCCCGGCCGGTCAGCGGCGCACGCCCCCGGTGCGCCGCTGCCGGCCGCCCGGGTCCGTCAGGCGGTCTCCTGGACGAACACGTCGAGGTACGCCGCGCAGAACGCCTTCAGATCGTCCGGCTTGCGGCTGGTGATCAGCTTGTTGGTGCCGTGGTCGCAGATCTTCACCTGCTCGTCCACCCACTCGCCGCCCGCGTTGCGGATGTCCGTCCGCAGGCTCGGCCAGGAGGTGAGCACCCGGCCGCGGACGACGTCCGCCTCGATGAGCGTCCAGGGGGCGTGGCAGATCGCGGCCACCGGCCGTCCCTGCGCGAAGAAGTCCCGGACGAACGCCACGGCCTTCTCGTCCATGCGCAGGAAGTCCGGGTTGGCCACGCCGCCCGGCAGGACCAGCCCGCCGAAGGAGTCGGCGGACGTCTCGCCCACCACCTCGTCCACGGGGAACGTGTCCGCCTTGTCGAGGTGGTCGAACGCCTGGATCTCTCCGGACCGGGTCGACACCAGCACGGGTTCGTGGCCCGCTTCCTTCGCCGCCCGCCACGGGTCGGTGAGTTCGACCTGCTCGACGCCCTCGGGTGCTGTCAGAAACGCGATGCGCATCGTGGTTCGACGTCCTTTCCTCTGAGGCTTCTCGGTGCGCGGCGCACGGCGCGGGCCCCCGCACCTCCCTCACGTCCAAGGCGACACCGACACCGAATCCCTCGGGCTCGACGTCGACCTCACCGTCCCCGTCCACGACCGCACCCAGTCCC
>NZ_JBSFTY010000184.1:0-2377 GCF_053591515.1 Streptomyces sp. NPDC003011 | reverse complement strand
ACACCGCCCTCACCACACCCCACCCCCACCACCTCTGCATCCCCCTCAACCCAGCAACACTCCGCACCACACCCCACCTCCCCCCACTCCTACGCAACCTGACACCCCCAACCCGACCCACCGCAGCCACCCACACAAACGCCGAAGGCGCCCTCGCACAGGAACTCGCTGCGCTGCCCGAAGCCGATCAGCGACGCCGTCTGCTCGCTCTCGTCCGCACCAACGTCGCCGCCGTCCTCGGCCACAACAACCCCGACGCCATCGACCCTCAGCGCCCCTTCAAGGAACTCGGCTTCGACTCGCTCACCGCGGTAGAACTCCGCAACCGCCTCACCAACACCACCGCCCTCCGCCTCCCCGCCACCCTGATCTTCGACCACCCCACCCCCCACACACTCACCACTCACCTCCTCAGCCAACTCCTCAACGCCCCCACGCAAAGCACCACCACAACGACCCACAACACGGCCGCCACGACCGACGACCCCATCGCCATCGTCGCCACGGCCTGCCGCTACCCCGGCGGAATCCGCACGGCCGAAGACCTTTGGCAGTTGGTGGCCGAGGGCCGGGACGCCATCACCGGCTTCCCCACCAATCGCGGTTGGGATCTCGACAACCTCTACGACCCCGACCCCGACGCCACCGGCAAGACCTACACCCGCCACGGCGCCTTCCTCCACGACGCCGACCAGTTCGACGCCGACTTCTTCCACATGAACCCCCGCGAAGCCCTGGCCACCGACCCCCAACAACGCCTCCTCCTCGAAACCGCCTGGGAAGCCTTCGAGCACGCCGGCATCAACCCCACCACTCTCCACGGCACCAACACCGGCGTCTTCACCGGAGTCATATACGCCGACTACGGGCCGCGTCTGATGCACCGCACACCCGAGGGTTTCGAGGGGTACCTCGGCAACGGCAGCGCGGCGAGTGTCGCTTCCGGTCGTGTGGCGTACACGTTCGGGCTCGAGGGCCCCGCCATGACGGTGGACACGGCCTGCTCCTCGTCCTTGGTGAGCATGCATTTGGCCGCCCAAGCGCTGCGCCAGGGTGAATGTGATCTGGCGCTGGCGGGCGGTGTCACCGTCATGTCCACGCCGTCCGCTTTCCTTGAGTTCTCCCGCCAGCGGGGGCTGGCCCCCGACGGGCGGTGCAAGCCTTTCGCTGACGCCGCCGACGGCACCGGCTGGGGCGAAGGCGCCGGCCTTGTCCTCCTCGAACGCCTCTCCGACGCCCGACGTAACGGGCATCGCGTCCTCGCCCTCCTCCGGGCCTCGGCTGTCAACCAGGACGGCGCGTCCAACGGCCTGACCGCCCCCAACGGCCCCTCCCAGCAACGCGTCATCGAACAAGCCCTCACCAACGCCCGACTGACCGCAGACCAGATCGACGCCGTCGAAGCACACGGCACCGGCACCACACTGGGCGACCCCATCGAGGCACAAGCCCTGCTGAACACCTACGGCCAGGCCCACACCGCCGACCACCCACTCTGGCTCGGCTCCATCAAGTCCAACATCGGCCACACCCAGGCCGCCGCCGGCGTCGCAGGCGTCATCAAGATGATCGAAGCCATGCGGAACGGGGTGCTGCCCTCGACGCTGCACGTCGATCGGCCGAGCAGTCATGTGGACTGGGAGGCGGGCCGACTGGCCCTGCTGACCGAGTCCCGGTCCTGGCCGGACACTGGTCGACCGCGCCGCGCGGCGGTGTCCTCGTTCGGCATCAGCGGAACGAACGCGCACGTGATCCTCGAAGCACCGCCCGTCGAGCAACTGCCCGCGCGCCAGGACGAGTCGGACGGGGGACTCGTACCCGTCGTGTTGTCGGCGCGGTCAGCCGACGCATTGGCCGAGTCGGCCGGCCGGCTCGGTGACTTCCTCGAGAACCACCCCGAGGTGGCAGTGGGCTCGCTCGCCGGCCGGCTGTGGTCAGGCCGTGCGCATCTGGAGCACCGCGCCGGGATCGTCACCGCCGACCGCGCCGCACTGCAGTCCGCCCTCACCTCGCTGGCCACCGGTCGCGACCACGAGGCCCTGGTCACAGCCACTGGCCCAGTCACCACAGGCCCTGCCCGGTGGGCCGTCATGTTCTCCGGGCAGGGCAGCCAGCGCCCCGGCATGGGCGCCCGCCTCTACCACACCCACCCCGCCTACGCCCACGCCCTCGACGAGGTATGCGCCGCCCTCGACCCACACCTGCCCCTCCCACTCCAACACATCATGTTCGCCCCACCAGACAGCGAACACGCCACCCTCCTGAACGACACCCTCTACACCCAGCCCGCCCTCTTCGCCCACCACGTCGCCGCCTACCACCTGCTCACCGCCAACGGCATCACCCCCCACGCCCTCATCGGCCACTCCATCGGCGA
>NZ_JBSFTY010000183.1:0-2454 GCF_053591515.1 Streptomyces sp. NPDC003011 | reverse complement strand
CGATCTCGGCGGCCGTGCACACCGAGGTGTCCGCCGCGCTGGTGGACGGCGTGTCGGAGGTGCCCCCGCTCCGCGCCCGGCGCCCCCGCTCCGCGCCTGGGGCTCCCGCCCCGCACCCCGCGCCCTCGGCTCCCGCTCCGGCCGCCCTCCCCGTCAGTCGTCCTTCCGCGCCCTGAGCAGCAGCAGCGCCACATCGTCGGCGCGTTCCCGGGTGGCCGTGCTGTGGCGGACGAGATCGTCGGCCAGCTCCTCCAGGGGACGGTCACCCGTCTCGGCCAGCCGCCGTCCGAGATCGGCGAGCGCGTCCTCGATGTCCACCCCGGGCGACTCGATCAGCCCGTCGGTGTAGAGGACGAGCACCGAGCCGGGAGCGAGGTCCACCTCCGTCGTCGGATAGGTGGCCGCGCCGTCGATGCCCAGCAGCGGGCCGCCCGCCAGGTCGAGCACCCGGACCCGCCCGTCGGGCCTGCGCAGCAGCGGCGGCGGATGCCCCGCCCGGGCCATCACGGCCCGCCCGTGCTCCGGGGCGAGCCGCAGATACAGGCAGCTGGCGAACAGATCCGAGCCGAGGTCGATCAGCAGCTGGTTGGTGCTGCGCATGACCTCGCCCGGCGTCTGCCCGACCGTCGTGTAGGCACGTACGGCGGTACGGATCTGCCCCATCAGCCCCGCCGCCGTCACGTTGTGGCCCTGCACGTCCCCGATCACGGCCGCCGCGCGCCCCTGGGCGGCCATCAGGTCGTAGAAGTCGCCGCCGATGTCCATGCCCTGCGTCGCCGGCAGATAGCGGGCGGCCGCCTCGATGCCCGCCAGTGAGGGCAGCGAGTGCGGCAGCAGGGCCTCCTGCAGGCCGTGCGCCAGCCGGTGCTTGGCGTCGTAGAGCATCGCCCGCTCCAGGGCCTGGGCGATCAGCCCGCCCAGACTGGTCAGCACCGCCCGTTCGTCCGCGGGGAACGGGTGCGGCTCGGGATAGGCCAGCACGCAGGTGCCCACCGGGCGGCCCGAGGCGATCAGCGGCAGATACGCCCAGGCCGCGAAACCGTCCGGGGTCGCCTGCCGCTCGGGATACAGGCGCTCCAGCTGCTCGCGGGACTCGAAGAACCCGGGCACGCCGTTGGCCAGGACATGGGTGCCCGGGGTCCGCTCGGTCAGCGGCAGCCCGTCGAACCGCTCCACGACGTACGGGTCCGGGTATCCGCGGTGCCCCAGCACGTGCAGCCGGCCCGCCCGGGAACCGAGGACCACCAGGGCGCGGCTGCCCACGGCCGGCGCGATCTCGTCCGCGACGAGCTGCACCACGTCCTGCACGCCCACCGCCTCGGTGAGCGCGCCCGCCAGGCTCAGGACCTGGGAGATGGTGACGAGCCGGGGCGAGGTGTCGCCGGGCCGCGGCCCGGACCGGTTCATCTCGGCCCTCATCTCCGCGACGGCTCGCGCCCGGCTGATCCGCACGCTCAGCCCGTTGGTGCCGGGGTACAGACGGAACGACAGCCACTCGCCGGGCGGCCGCAGCGCCACGAACGACGTGGTGTGCTGGCTGAACAGCGCGGCCCGGTACCGGTCCTCGTAGACCGGGTCGTTGAGCCAGGACACCGACGCCCACAGCGGGGTGCCGAGCAGATCGCCGGCCGGGACGCCGATCAGTTCGGCGGCGGCCGTGTTGGCGAAGGTGATCCGGCCGTGCAGATCGAGCGAGCACAGCCCGTACGGCAGCCGCGCCACCATCCGCGCCGCCTCCACCGTGCCGAGCGTGCCGGCCACGCCGCCCGCCACCGGCCCGGCGAGCAGATCGGGCTCGGCGTGCACCGGAACGCTCTCCTCGACGGCCCGCTCCAGCCGCACGGCCAGCCGGTCGCAGGCCGCGGTCAGATGGTCCCGCTCCCGGTCGGACAGCTCCGGCGGATGCGAGCCGGGCCAGGTCACGAAGACCGCGCCGTACACGGTCGACCGGGTGGCGACCGGCACCGCGGCCAGCGCGAAGGGATACGGCAGCACCACCGCGATCCGCGGATAGCGGGCGGCCATCTCCTGTTCCCCGCCGACCCAGACCAGCCGCCGTTCGCGCGCCGCCTCGGCCACCGGGATCGGCGCGTTCAGCCCCACCCGCTCCCACGGCGCCGCGAACGAGCGGGGCAGCCCCGCCATCACCGCCATCTCCAGCACCGATCCGTCGGCCGCCAGCAGATAGACTGCGCCGGAGTGCGCGTGCACCTCGTCCATCATCGAGGCCAGCGCCAGTGCCAGCAGCGGCTGTCCCACCCGCGTCCGGGCCGGCACCGGTGCCTGGGCGGACGGCTGCCCGTCGGACACGACGACCACCTCCTCGTACGGCCGGGCGACGGGTGTGTGGGATCAAATCTCCTACTCGGCGGCCCGTCCCGCACGGCGGGACGTCAGCCGCACGGCGACAGATCGGAAGAGCGGCGGGGAGGGAAAGAGTGTATGTTCGCGCGT
>NZ_JBSFTY010000182.1:0-2617 GCF_053591515.1 Streptomyces sp. NPDC003011 | reverse complement strand
GGGACTGGGTGCGGTCGTGGACGGGGACGGTGAGGTCGACGTCGAGCCCGAGGGATTCGGTGTCGGTGTCGCCTTGGACGTGAGGGAGGTGCGGGTGGTTCCCGTGGTGCCCCCGGCCTCGCCCTCGCCGGTCTTGGAGTTGTTGCGGCTCTCGGCCGCCTGCTGCTGGGCCCGCTTCTTGCACGCGGCGGCCTGCAGGGACAGCTCGTCGATCTTCTTCTGCGCGTTCTTCAGACCGCCCTCGGCGATCGTGTCCTCGACCAGCTTCTGCTGGTACGGCGGCAGGTACTTGAGTTCGATCTCGGGGTGGTCCTTGGCCACCTTCGAGAGCGACACCCAGGCCAGGTCCTGGCTGATGCCCCGGTACAGCGCGACGTGCTCGCCGTTGGTGCCGACGTAGTACTGCGTCTGCGTCCAGCGGTGACCGCCGTAGAGGCCGCCGCCGATGACACCGAGAGTGAGCACGATGTAGAAGGATCTCTTCAGCCACTTGCGGCCTGTGCGGGGTTTGACGAAGTCGTCGTCGCCGTAGTCGCCGAAGCTGCCCGCGGGGATGTAACCGGTGGTGTCGCCGGAGCCCGGCGGGCCGAACTCGCCGCCTGTGCCGCCCTGTCCGGGCACCTGGCGGCCGAGCCCCGAGGCGCGGCCGGCCGGGGTCTGCATGTAGCCGTTGTCGTTCAGCTGGTTCTGGTTCTCGGCGACCGCGCCGACCACGACCGGGGTGTCGGACAGCTGCCCGGCGAGGGTGTCACCGGTGTCGAGGTCCAGGACGTCGGCGACGATGACCGTGATGTTGTCGGGGCCGCCGCCGCGCAGCGCGAGCTGGATGAGCTCCTGCACGGTCTCCTGGGGACCCTGGTAGCTGGCGAGGGTCTCCTCCAGGGTCTGGTGGGACACGACCCCCGACAGACCGTCGGAGCAGATCAAGTAGCGGTCACCCGCGCGGACTTCGCGGATGGAGAGATCGGGCTCGACGTGGTCGCCGCTGCCCAGCGCGCGCATCAGCAGGGAGCGCTGCGGGTGGGTGGTGGCTTCCTCCTCGGTGATGCGGCCCTCGTCGACGAGCCGCTGCACCCAGGTGTGGTCCTGGGTGATCTGGGTGAGGACGCCGTCCCGGAGCAGGTACGCGCGCGAGTCGCCGACGTGCACGAGGCCGAGCCGCTGGCCGGTCCACAGGAGGGCGGTGAGCGTGGTGCCCATGCCTTCGAGCTGCGGGTCGTCCTCCACCATCGCGCGCAGCTGGTCGTTGGCGCGCTGTACGGCGGTGCCGAGCGAGGTGAGGAGGTCGGAGCCGGGGACGTCGTCGTCGAGGGCGACGATGGTGGAGATGGCCTCCGAGGAGGCGACCTCACCGGCCGCCGCGCCGCCCATGCCGTCGGCGATGGCGAGCAGGCGCGGACCGGCGTATCCGGAGTCCTCGTTGCCCTCCCGGATCATGCCTTTGTGCGATCCGGCGGCGAAGCGCAGTGACAGACTCATGCGCACCTCGCCCGTCGGCTCCGGATACATCCGCACGGTGCCCACCCTCCGGTCGGGAGCGCGCCGGGGCCCGGGGTGGGGGCCGCCGCTGCGTGCTCGCTCCGCTCGCGCCTACTCATGATGCAGCACTACTTCCGCAGCTCGATGACGGTCTTGCCGATGCGGAGGGGCGCGCCCGGCGCAATCGGTGTGGGGGTCGTCAGCCGCGTTCGGTCGAGGTACGTGCCGTTGGTGGAGCCCAGGTCCTCGACGATCCACTGGCCGTCGCGGTCCGGATAGATCCTGGCATGGCGGCTGGAGGCGTAGTCGTCGTCCAGCACGATGGTGCTGTCGTGCGCCCGGCCGAGCGTGATGGTCTGGCCCTGGAGCGCGACGGTGGTGCCGGTGAGTGTGCCCTCCGTCACCACCAGCTTGGTGGGGGCGTTACGGCGCTGGCGGCCGCCGGCGGCCTGCTGGCGCTGTGGTGGGGGCGCGGCCTGCCGGGCGGCCTGCTGCTGCCGCCCGCTCTCGCGTCGCGCCCCGCGCTGGGTGACACGCGTACCGAACAGATCGCTGCGGATGACCTGCACGGCCACGATCACGAACAGCCACAGAACGGCCAGAAAACCCAGCCGCATGACCGTGAGGGTCAGCTCTGACATTGCCCCCGCTTCACCCTTCGGCTTGCCGGTAAATGATGGTGGTACTGCCCACGACGATCCGCGAGCCGTCGCGGAGCGTAGCGCGGGTGGTGTGCTGTCCGTCCACCACGATGCCGTTGGTGGAGCCGAGATCCTGGATCGTCGGGGGGGTTCCGGTCCGGATCTCGCAGTGCCGGCGGGAGACGCCGGGGTCGTCGATCCGCACGTCGGCCTCGGTGCTGCGGCCCAGCACGAGTGTCGCGCGGGAGATCTGATGGCGGGTGCCGTTGATCTCGATCCAGTGGCGCATACGACCGCCGGCCGCGGGAGCGGGTGCGGCCGGGGGCCGCTGTCCGCCCGCGGGCTGCGGGTAGCCGTAACCGCCGGGACGGCCGCCGGGGGGCGGCGCGGCCGGCATGGGCGGGCTGCTGCTGACGCGCTGGCGCACCGTGCCCGAGGAGGCGGTGGTGGTGGCGTGGAGCGGGCGGACGGGGGAGGTGCTGGCGCGGGTCGGGTGA
>NZ_JBSFTY010000181.1:0-2682 GCF_053591515.1 Streptomyces sp. NPDC003011 | reverse complement strand
GCGCATCTGGCGGCCTGCCAGGACGAACTGTCCCGCTGGTGCGACTGGAACCTCGCCGACATCCTCACCAGCGACGACGAGAACACCCTGGCACGCGTGGACGTCATCCAGCCCGCCCTGTTCGCGGTCATGACGGGCATCGCCCGTCTGCTGGAGCATCACGGTGTGACTGCGGACGCGGTGATCGGTCACTCCCAGGGCGAGATCGCCGCCGCCCACATCGCCGGCGCCCTGTCCCTGCCGGACGCGATCGCGGTCGTCACCCTGCGCGCCCAGGCCCTCACCCGCCTCGCGGGCACCGGCACCATGGCCTCACTCCCCCTGCCCCCCGACGACCTCACCGACCTGCCCGACGGAGTGCACCTGGCAGCCGTCAACGGACCCCACACCACCATCCTCGCCGGAGAAACCACCGCACTCACCCACCTCGTGGACAACTACCAGCAACGCGGCATCCGCGCCCGGCTCATCCCCGTCGACTACGCCTCCCACACCCCCGCCGTCGACACCCTGCGCCAGACAATCCTGACCGACCTGACCCACCGGGCCGCCATCCAGCCCACACCACCCGCCATCCCGTTCTACTCCACATACCTCGGCAGCCTCCTCGAACCCGGCCAGTTGCTGGACGCCGCCTACTGGGTGGACAACCTCCGCCACCCCGTCCACTTCCACACCACCGCACTCCAACTCCTCGACGACGGCCACCACACCCTCATCGAAACCAGCCCCCACCCCGTCCTGGCAGCCGCCCTCACCGACATCCTCACCACCCATCCCGCAGATGGACACCACCACCCCACCCTCACCCGCCACCACGACACCAGCAGCCGCCTGCTGACCACCCTCACCACCCTCCACACTCACCACCACAACGTCGACCTCACCCCCCACCTCCCCGAGCGGGGGGAGTCGTCGGAGTATCTCGATCTGCCCACCTACCCCTTCCAGCACCAGCCGTACTGGCTCCAAGCACCCACTCAGCTCACCGACGCCACCGACCTCGGCCTGGCCGTCACCGGGCACCCGCTGCTGAGTACGGTCACCCAGCTCGCCGACACCAGCACCACCGTCCTGTCCGGCCGCATCAGCCTCAAAACCCACCCCTGGCTCGCCGACCACGCCGTCGCAGGCACCGTCCTGCTGCCCGGGACCGCCCTGGTCGACCTGGCCCTCCACGCCGGCGACCACACCGGCGCCCACCACCTCGACGAACTCACCCTCCACACCCCCCTCATCCTCCACGACACATCCAGCCGCGACCTCCAAGTCACCAGCACCCCGGACACCGACGGCTGGCAAGTCACCATCCACTCCCGCCCGCACACCAACCAGCCGGACGACACCGAGCCGTGGACCTGCCACGCCACCGGCACCCTGACTGTCGATGCCCCCGAATCCGCGCAGGCCCTGACCCAGTGGCCACCCACCCATAGCACTCCGGTCGACACCGCTGACCTCTACGAGCATCTTGCGGACGGCGGCTACGAGTACGGGCCCGCCTTCCAAGGCGTCACCTCCATATGGGAGCAGGCCGACGGCACCCTCCACGCCGAGATCACCCTGCCCGACAGCGCCGACCCAGCCGGCCACACCATCCACCCCGCCCTCCTCGACGCCGCCCTCCACCCACTCGCCCTCACCACCCAGACCACAGGCACCGGCGAAACCCGCCTGCCGTTCGCCTGGACCGGCGTCACCGTCCACGCCACCAACGCCACCCACCTACGCGTCACCCTCACCACCACCGGCAACGACATATCCATACAGGCCTGGGACCCCACCGGCACACCCGTCGCGACCATCACCACCCTGGCCACCCGCCCGATCGACCCGGCCGCACTGACCACCAGCACCGGCACCGACGGCGACACCCGCAACAGCCTCTTCCACATGACCTGGAAGCCCACCGAAGCAACCACAGGCGACATCGACCCCGACCAAGTCGACGTCTACATCCCCAACACCGGCGAGGACAACGAAGGCCCGGCAGCCGCCCACGCAGCCACCGAAGCACTCCTCACCCACCTGCAATCCTGGCTGACCGCCAACGAAACGACCGACCGACACCTGGTCATCCTCACCCACCACGCCGTAGCCACCAGCCCAGCCGAAGACATCAACCTCACCCAAGCCCCCCTATGGGGCCTGACCCGCACCGCACAGAACGAACACCCCGACCGCATCCACCTCCTCGACACCGACAACCCAACCCACACCACCTCACACCTCACCCAAGCCCTCACCACCGGCGAACCCCAACTCGCCCTCCGCCACGGACAACTCCTCAACCCCCGCCTGGAACACACCACCACCACAACCAACAACCCCCAACCCCTCAACCCCCACGGCACCATCCTCATCACCGGCGGCACCGGAGGACTCGCCACCCTCACCGCCCGCCACCTCATCACCCACCACCACACCCACCACCTCATCCTCGCCTCCCGCACCGCACCCCAACACACCCAACTCCGCGACGAACTCACCGCCCTCGGAGCCCACATCACCCTCACCGCCTGCGACACCACCAACCCCGAAGCAGTCACCCAACTCATCAACTCCATCCCCCAAGAACACCCCCTCACCGCCGTCATCCACACCGCCGGCACACTCGACGACACCCCCCTCACCACCCTCACCCCCGACCGCCTCCACCCCGTCCTCGCCCCCAAAATCGAC
>NZ_JBSFTY010000180.1:0-2699 GCF_053591515.1 Streptomyces sp. NPDC003011 | reverse complement strand
CCCCCAACCGGGCCGCCTGCGCCCGCAACCCCTCCGCACTCCGCCCCGACACCACCCACGGCACCACCGGCAGAACACCCGCCACCGGCTCCACAGTCACCGACGCCCCGGCCGCCTCGGGCGCGCCCTCCAAGATCACATGCGCGTTCGTCCCACTGATCCCGAACGAGGACACCGCCGCCCGCCGCGGCTCACCCGACTGGGGCCAGGACCGAGCCTCCGTCAGCAGGGCGACTTGCCCCGAGTCCCAGTCGACATGTGTCGACGGCCGGTCGACATGCAGGGTCGGTGGGAGTGCCGCGTGCCGCATGGCCTCGATCATCTTGATGACACCGGCGACACCCGCCGCGGCCTGCGTGTGACCGAGGTTGGACTTCACCGATCCCAGCCACAACGGCCGTTCGGCCGTACGCTCACGCCCGTACGTCGCCAGCAGGGCGTCGACCTCGATCGGATCGCCGAGCTTCGTTCCGGTCCCGTGGCCTTCGACCACGTCGACCTGGCCGGCGTCCAGCCGGGCGTTGGCCAGCGCCTGCCGGATGACCCGCTGCTGCGAGGGACCGTTCGGAGCGGTCAGACCGTTGGACGCACCATCCTGGTTGACCGCCGACCCGCGCAGCACCGCCAGCACCTCATGCCCCTGCCGCCGCGCCTGCGACAACCGCTCCAACAGCACCAGACCGACACCCTCACTCCAGCCCGTGCCGTCCGCCGCCTCCGCGAACGCCTTGCACCGACCATCCGGCGACAGACCCCGCTGCCGCGAGAACTCGACGAAGGTGTTCGGTGTGGCCATCACGGTGACACCGCCCACGAGGGCCCTGTCGCACTCGCCGTTGCGCATCGCCTGGGCGGCCAGATGCAGGGCGACCAGCGACGACGAACACGCCGTGTCGATCGTCACCGCGGGACCTTCGAGTCCGAAGGTGTACGCCACCCGTCCCGAGAGCACGCTGGACAGGTTTCCGGTCAGGGCGTAGCCCTCGATCTCCTGCTGTTCGGTCGACATGCGGGGCGCGTAGTCGTGGTACATGACGCCGATGTAGACGCCGGTGGGGGAACCGCGCAGAGCGTCCGGATCGACCCCCGCCCGCTCGAACACCTCCCACGACACCTCCAGCACCAACCGCTGCTGCGGATCCATCGCCAACGCCTCACGCGGCGAGATACCGAAGAACTCCGCATCGAAATCACCCGCGCCAGACAAGAACCCGCCATGACGCGCATACGACTTGCCCGACCGCCCCGGATCACCGTCGAACAGATCTTCCGGCCAACCACGATCCACCGGGAACTCCGAAATCCCCTCACCCCCCGACCACACCAGATCCCACAACCCCTCCGGAGACACCACACCCCCCGGATAGCGGCACCCCATCCCCACCACCACGACCGGATCATCCCCATCCGTGACAGCCACGGAGGCGGACGGGGGCTCGGCGTCGGCGGCTGCGTCGCCGAGCAGTTCGTCCCGCAGATGACGGGCCAGACCGGCTGGTGTCGGGTGGTTGAAGACGACCGTGGGGGCGAGCCGTATGCCGGCCGCCGAGTTGACCCGGTTACGCAGTTCCACCGCGGTCAGTGAGTCGAACCCGAGCGCCTTGAAGTCCTGGTCGGGGTCGATCCCGGCGGCGCTGTCATGGCCGAGGACCCGCGCGGCCTCGGCGCGTACCAGTCCGAGGAGTTCGGCGTGCTGCGCCGGCTCGTCGAGGCCGGTCAGCCTGGCTGCCACGGCGGACGACATGCCGGACGCCGTACCCGACGCCGCCGTCCTGCGCGCGGGACGAGCGACGAAGTCCCGGAGCAGGAAAGGCACTTCCCCGGTCCCGGCCTGTGCACGGAGCGCCGGCCGGTCGATGCGGGCGGGGACGATGTTCGGCATACGGGTGCGCAGCGCCGCATCGAGTGCCGCGAGCCCGAGTTCGGGCGTCAGCGGGGCGATGCCGGTGCGTGCCCAGCGGGCGAGATCGGTGTCCCCGAGGGCGGCCCCCATGCCACCGGTGTCGCCGGTGTCGCCGGTGTCGCCCCACAGTCCCCAGGCGAGAGCCTGCCCGGGAAGTCCCTGTGCCCGGCGGCGCGCTGCCAGGGCGTCCAGGCAGGAGTTGGCCGCCGCGTAGTTGCCCTGCCCCGGTGTGCCGAGCAGGCCCGCCACGGAGGAGAAGAGCACGAACGCGTCGAGGTCGACGTCGCGAGTCAGCTCGTCGAGGTGTGCCGCCGCGTCGGCCTTGGGCATGAGGACGGCGTCGACCGCCTCGAGGGTGAGCGAGGTGATCGTCGCGTCGGCGAGCACTCCCGCGGCGTGCAGGACCGCCGTCAGCGGCCGGTCCTCCGGTACGGACGCGAGCAGCCGGGCCACGGCGTCACGATCGGCGACGTCACAGCGGGCGAACGTCACCTCGGCACCCAGTTCCTCCAGCCGCTCGCGGAGTTCCTGCGCTCCCGGGGTGTCGCCGCCCCGTCGGCCGGTCAGCAGCAGATGCCGTACGCCGTGCTTCGCCACCAGGTGACGGGCGACCAGGCTCCCGAGGGCGCCCGCCCCGCCCGTGATCAGCACCGTCCCGTCTTCACGCCAGTTCAGGGAGGCCGTGGGCTCGTCCGGTTGGTGCAGGTGGGTGAGGTGGGGGGTGTGGGGGGTGCCGTGGTGGAGGGTGAGTTGGGGGGTGTGGGTGGTCAGGGCGTGGGTGAGGGTGTGGGGCAGG
>NZ_JBSFTY010000179.1:0-2876 GCF_053591515.1 Streptomyces sp. NPDC003011 | reverse complement strand
CCTACAAGAAAGCCATCACCGAGCGCTACCCCACCTACAAGGGCGCCGCCCTCATCGACGTCGCCAACGCCTACATGTTCGGCCCGCGGGGCTGAACCGGGCGGTACTCGAAGGCCAACGCCAAGGGGCGGGCCTGTGAGCGCAGTGGTCGCCGGGAAACATCCGCCGAAGCAGGTGCCGGTGCTGGACGCAAGGGTGTCATTCGGCCGAGTCCCGCGCCGTGCCCTCCGTCCTCGCCATTGCTGACGCGTCGATCAGGGAGGCGGCCATCGAGACGGCGAGGCCGTCCAGGCCGCGCCCCTGTACGACGCTCCAGGAGTTCGCCCCGTCGAAGACGACGGTGAGGCGCTGTGCCAGTGCCGGGGGGTCGTATACCCCGCCGGCCTCGGCCTCGCGGCGGAAGAAGGCGGTCAGCGCGTCCTTGTGCCGGCGGGCGACCTGGCACGCCGGATGGCCGGGGGACTTGAGCTCCACGGCGGCGGCCACATACGGGCAGCCGCGGAAGTCCGGGCCCGCGGACAACTCCTCCAGGCGTCGGAAGACGTGGAGGATCCGCTCCCGGGGCGGCCGGTCGTCCGCGGCCGCGGGCAGCAGGGCGGCGCGGTGGGCAGCTGCAGCACGCTCCAGGCTCGCGGCGATCACTTCGCCCTTGTTGTCGAACAGCTGGTACATCGAGCGCTTGGACACGCCCGCGGCGCGGCACAGCGCTTCAACCCCAATGTGCACACCCTCCCGGTAGAAGAGGTCCGCCGCGGCGTCGAGGAGACGGTCGCGGGTCGAGGGCAGGGCGGGAGCCATGGCGGGACGGGGGGTCTCTTCGGTCATGCGTCCCAGCGTACGTCCCGATTTGCCCCCGGAAAACGGTCGGTTTACAGTCGGTGGAAACCGAACGTTTTCCCTAGAGATGACAAGAAGGGCCCCTCGACATGACGAACATCAAGGACGCCGTCGCGCTCGTCACCGGCGGCAGTCGCGGCATCGGCAAGGCGCTGGTGGAAGAGCTCTACGAGCGCGGCGCGAGCAAGGTCTACGCCACGGCCCGCGACCCGCGCACCGTGACCCACCCCGACGCCGTGCCGCTGGCCCTTGAGGTCACCGACCCGGCATCCGTGGCCGCCGCGGCCGGGCAGGCGCAGGACGTCACCATCCTGATCAACAACGCCGGCGCATCCGTCGGCGGCTCCCTCCTGGACACCCCCCTGGAGGACGTGCGCCGCGACTTCGACATCAACTTCTACGGGCCGCTGCTGGTCACCCGCGCCCTGGCACCGGCCATCGAGCGCAACGGCGGCGGCCACATCCTCAACGTCAGCTCCGTTCTCGCCTGGGTGGGCCTCACCGGCTCCTAGAGTGCCTCCAAGGCCGCGCTGTGGCAGCAGAGCAACTCCCTGCGCCTGGAACTCCAACCGCGTGGCATCAGCGTCACGGCTCTGCACGTCGCCTACGTCGACACGGACCTGACCTCCGGTGTGGACGCCCCCAAGTCCAGCCCTCGCGAGGTCGCCGTCCAAGCGCTCGACGGCATCGAGCAGGACGCGTACGAGGTCCTTGCCGACGACATCACACGGCAGGTCAAGGCCGGACTGGCCGGGGACGTGGCCGCGCTGTACCGACAGTTCACGGCGGCGTAGCCGACCCCCACCAGACGCGGCCCGAAGCTCTCGAGAACGGCACTGCGGCCCGAGCGCGCCCCACCGCTCGGGCCGCGGTCCGACATTGCCCGCAGGCAAGCAGCAGCTCTGCAAGTGCGACGGGCCGACGGCTGACGCTCGTCCTCCACCACACCCACCAGGCACGGCGGACAAGGGAGCACGGACGACCTCATCCACCGGGCAGGTCCGGACTGGCCGCAGACGACACTCCGCCCCATCCACAGCTGCCTGACGGAACAATCGCTCAGGGAGCGCCCGTGCCCCCCACCCCGTGGCTGCCCATGCCCGACGTCCGCGCTCGCCGACGGACGGCGAGGGACCACCGCACTTTTCACCGCCCTGAGGGCGGCTCCGGCCAGGCGATCCGCAGACTCCACCCTGACTACCGGGCGATGGAGTTGGTGTCGGCGGCGCCCACGAAGGCGCCAGGCACACCGAGGATCCGGTCCGTCTCATGTGGATCTTCGCGATCTCGGGCACATCCGCAGCAACTCCAGCCGGTACCGAGACCCGCACCGGGACCACTACTGTAACCGTCGCCCTCCACAGCCATACCGAGGGCCGGTGGCTTCGCCGTCCGTCGGCCCGTGTGTCGGCTTGACCTGACGTTGGCCGGGCTGACCCATGCCTGCAGGACCAGACCGAAGGCATCGGCCAGCGGGTGCGCTTGACGTCCGGCACCTCTTGCCGCGTCAGCCGTGCCGACCGCCGCCGTCGCCGGCCTCACCCTTCCGCGAGGTCCGTCGCCGCATCCGGCTCCGGTCCGGACTGCGCGGGGCTCTCCGGCCGCACAGACCGCGAACGCCGTCCTGCCCGCCGGGACGGCTCGTCAGGCGAAGGCGACTACGGCGTCCGGCCGGGTTGTCGTGCGAAGTCGCTGACGAGGGCGGTCGGCTCGGCCGCTCACGCCTGACAGCGGAGTGCCGACCCAGCGGGGTCACGGGACCTCCAATGGCCGCCACGGCCTCGCCACAGGTGTGGCTCAGTCGTGCGGTCCCGCGCCGTGCAGCAGTGTGTCGATGACGAGTGCGGCCAGGGTGTCGGGGTCCTGGGCGGCTGGATCCTGCTCCGTACCTGGTCTGTTGAGGGCTTCGTTGAGGAGGGCGTAGTACACCTGCCGCGCCCATTCCAGGTCCGCGTCCGGGGCGAGCAGTCCCTCGCGCTGCGCGCGGGTCAGGAGTTCGAGGGTGTAGGCGTTGATGTTGCCCCAGAGGGCGGCTGCGG
>NZ_JBSFTY010000178.1:0-3249 GCF_053591515.1 Streptomyces sp. NPDC003011 | reverse complement strand
TGAGTTCTCAAGGAACGGACGCTTCCTTTGTACTCACCCTCTCGGGCTTTCCTCCGGGCGCTTCCCTTCGGTCTTGCGTTTCCGACTCTATCAGACCCTTTCGGACCCGATTCCCTGTCGGCGGGATTTGCTTCAAGGCCCTGGCTTTCGCCTGTCGGCCTTTCGACATTCACTACGTTAGCCGATTCCCGAGCCAGCTCATAATCGAGTTCCGTGAGTTCCGAATTCAGACATGCGGACATGTCGAATCGGCCCTCGCTGGAGGGAGTCGTAGGTAGTGGTTTGGCCGCTTCCGGCTGCTGGCGAACGCCGTACCCGGGTCAAGCGGCTCGGGCTACGTTACGCACCTCCGCAAGGTGCGTCAACTTCGGCGACGCCTGGGGACGTGGGCGCGGTAGGGGCTCACCGTCGGGTCGTCAGCGATCCAGAAACGCCAGGGGTGCACGCCTCCGTCGCCGGCCACTCCGGTGCGGGGGCCGTTGAGTACCTGGTCGGACGCTACGGGCGTGCCGGCCAGCACCCGCAGCGGTGTGTCCCCGGCAGCGCAGGCGTCCGTGCCGTTCAGGGCCCGGTCCACGTCCAGTCCCGTGGCCAGGCGGGCCGGTCCTTTGGCCAGTTCCTTGTCATTTCGGGCCGAGAGTCGACGTTTGCGGGCCAGCTCGGCGCCCTCGACGATCTCTCCGGCGCGGAGCAGTACGGCGCTCGCCCTGCCCTCCGGGCCGCACACCAGGTTCATGCAGAACCACATGCCGTAGGTGAAGTAGACGTACACGTGTCCGGGCGGACCGAACATCACGTCGTTGCGGTCCGTACGGCCGCGATAGGCGTGGGAGCCGGGGTCGTTCGGGCCGTCGTAGGCCTCGACCTCCGTGAGGCGCAGGGTGATCGGACCGTCCGGGGTGGTGCGCACGAGGAGGCGGCCCAAGAGGTCGGGGGCGACCTCCAGAACGGGTCGGTCGAAGAAGTCGCGGCTGAGGGGCGTACGGTCAAGGGTCGCGATCATGCCGTCCGAGGGTAGTGCAGACGGGTGGTCGCCACGGGGTGGTGCGGGGGCGTTCGCCTTGCCAGGGTGAGGGCGCGGAACCGGCCACGACCGGATCGCGTTTCAAGGATCAAGGATCCACACGCAGAAGCAGGACGACGGAACGGGCGGTGCCGGACGGCCCGCCCGGAGAGGGAGAGACATGGCGTTCAAGAAGCTGCTCGCGAGCCTGGGGGCCGGCGGGGCTTCGGTGGAGACGGTGCTGACCGAGGTCAACGTCGTTCCCGGTGGTGTCGTCCAGGGTGAGGTGCGGATCCAGGGCGGGTCCGTGGACCAGCAGATCGAGGCGTTGTCGGTCGGCCTGCAGGCCAAGGTCGAGGTCGAGAGCGGCGATCAGGAGTACAAGCAGGACATCGAGTTCACGAAGCAGCGGCTCGGCGGTGCCTTCGAGCTGAAGGCGAACGCGGTGCACGTGGTGCCGTTCGGGCTGGAGATCCCGTGGGAGACGCCGATCACGACGATCGACGGCCACGCGCTGCCGGGCATGCACATCGGGGTGTCCACCGAGCTGGAGATCGCCCGCGCGGTGGACTCGGGTGACCTGGACCCGGTCAACGTGCATCCGCTGCCCGCGCAGAAGGCGATCCTGGACGCCTTCATCCAGCTGGGCTTCCGCTTCAAGAACGCGGACATGGAGCGCGGCCTCATCCGGGGCACGCGCCAGAAGCTGCCGTTCTACCAGGAGATCGAGTTCCTGCCGCCGCAGCAGTACCGGGGGTTGAACCAGGTGGAGTTGAGCTTCGTCGCCGACCAGAGCGCGATGGACGTCATCCTGGAGATGGACAAGAGGCCGGGTCTGTTCAGCGAGGGCAGCGACACCTTCCGCTCCTTCCAGGTGGGTCTGAACGACTACCAGGGGACGGACTGGGTGGCGTACCTCAACCAGTGGCTGTCCGAGGTCGGCAGCAAGCGCAACTGGTTCTAGGCTCTCAAGCACTGACTCCAGAACCGATCAGGAGGTACCGAGGTGACCGAGCTCAAGAGGCGGCCGCTCCCCCACGACTTCCATCCGCCCGTGCCGTCGTTCACGGTGACGAGCGAGGACGTCACGGAGGGGGCGCCGCTCAAGGACGCTCAGGTCCACGCGGCCGGCAACACCTCGCCGCAGCTGCGGTGGGAGGGCTTCCCGCCCGAGACCAAGAGTTTCGCCGTGACCTGCTACGACCCCGACGCTCCGACGGGCAGCGGGTTCTGGCACTGGGTCGTGTTCGACATCCCTGCCTCGGTGACCGAGTTGCCGGTGGGGGCGGGCAGCGGCACGTTCGAGGGACTGCCGGAGGGCGCCGTCCAGGCGCGCAACGACTACGGCACGAAGGACTTCGGCGGTGCCGCGCCGCCGCCCGGGGACGGGCCGCACCGGTACGTGTTCACGGTGTACGCCGTGGACCAGGAGAAGCTGGGCCCGGACGCGGACGCCTCTCCCGCGTTCGTGGGCTTCAACCTCCGGTTCCACACGATCGCGCGTGCCCAGCTGATCGGTGAGTACGAGATCCCCGAACAGAGCTGAGCGAGCTCGGAGTTCACTGCACGTTTTGCCCGTCCCTGGTCTTGGAAGTGATCAGGGGCGGGCACTTTTATTTCGTTGTCCATCTCGGCGTGCCCGGCCAGAGTTGATCCCAGTCCGCCATGGGGTGGGCGGGTGCACACGGGAGGTGGGCTGGTCATGCGGGACACGTTGGTGCTGAACGCGAGCTTCGAGCCGCTGTCGACGGTGACGCTGAACCGCGCCGTCGTTCTGGTGCTGCAGGACAAGGCCGTCGTCGAGCAGTCGCACCCCGAACTGCGCATGCGCGGAGCCGCGGTCGACATACCGGCGCCCCGGGTGATCAGGCTGTGCAGGTATGTCAGGGTGCCGTTCCGAAGACAAGCACCGTGGTCGAGGCGGGGTGTCCTGGTGCGGGACCGGCACCGGTGCGCGTACTGCGGCCGGCGGGCGACCACCGTGGACCATGTGGTGCCGCGGTCGCAGGGTGGTCAGGACACCTGGCTGAACACGGTGGCCTCGTGCGCGGAGGACAACCACCGCAAGGCCAACCGGACTCCGGAGCAGGCGGGCATGCCGCTGCTGCGGGAGCCCTTCGAGCCGACTCCGGCGGGCGCGATGCTGCTGGCTCTCGGCCAGGACGACCTGGCCGCGCTGCCGCAATGGCTGGCTCAGCCCGCCGCCTAGGCCGCAGAACGGAACCGGGGCCCACCTCCGTCAGGAG
>NZ_JBSFTY010000177.1:0-3264 GCF_053591515.1 Streptomyces sp. NPDC003011 | reverse complement strand
CGATCTGCCGACGGCCGCGGCGGGCGGGTCGACGCCCGTCGCGCGCTCACCGACGGGCAGACCGCCGGCGCCGGCGCCGTGCAGGACGCGCGGGACCGGTACGGCCGCGTGGATGGCGGCCAGCTGGTCCAGGTCGAGGCGGACCCGGTCCTTGGTGAAGCCGTGGACGTTGCCGACGGCCACGGCGAGCGCGTCGACGCCCGTCGCGGCGACGAACTCGGCCGCCTGCCGCGGACCGGTCATCGTCGCAGGCTTGGCGACAGCGTCGGTGGAGACGTCCTCGTCGCCCGGCAGGGCACCGAGTTTGGCCTCCACCCAGGCGCCGTGGTCGCGGGGCTCGCCGTACCGCCTCCTTCGTCAGCGCCATGTTCTCGGCGAACGGCAGGTGGGAACCGTCGACCATGACAGAGGTGCAGCCCGCCTCCAGGCAGGCGGTGATCTCGTCCAGGTCCCGGCTGTGGTCGAGGTGCACGCCCAAGCGGGCGGCCGAGTCCTCGGCGGCGTCCAGCGCCAGCCTCATCGGGGCGTCCCGCTGGCGGGCCTGAAGGGGCCGGCGTCCGCCTGGATCAGGACGGGCCGTCCGGCGGCCTCGGCGGCGGCCGTGATGCCCTGGACCGTCTCCAGGCTGTGGGCGACGAACCCCGGTAGGGCGTGACCGGCAGCGGCGGCCTGCTTCAGGGCATCGGTACCGTGCAGCAGCATCACGCGCTCCGGAGCAGGTCGAGGGCGTCGGCGAGGGCGTCGGGGCCGCCGACGTTCCCGGCGAAGACGATGTAGGGGATGCCGGCGGCGGGGCCGTCCACCGGCTGCCAGAGGGAGACGATGCCGGGCAGCAGCGTGCCGCGGGCCCAGGCGCGGCGGATCTGAAGGCCGTGGGTGGCGGTGTCGCTGGAGGTGATGCCGCCCTTGGCGACGACGAAGGCGGGCCGCCGGGCGGCGTTGACCTGCCGTACGGCGTCCACGAGCGCGGCGGAGACCCGGCGGGAGATCGCCAGGCTGTCGTCCGCGTCGGCACCCGTCACCAGCGTGCGCGAGGTGCGGATCACGGCGTCGGCCGAGTCCAGCGCGCCGGCGGCCGCGGCCGCGACCTCGGCGATATGGGCGTCACGCCGTTCCTCGTCGAGCAGGAGGGCCACGTCGAGTTCGTATTCGGCGATCCCGCCGCGCTCCCGCAGCCGGTCCAACTGCCGTGTCGTCAGGGAGACGTGGGATCCTACGGCGATCAGCCCGTGCGGCGCGTCCCCGCGCAGCGGGCGCAGTTCCGCCGGGGTGAGCGGTGCCCTCCCGGCCTGGCCGGCGCGGGCCCGGACGAAGGACGGCCCGACCCGGTACAGCAGCCGCGTGCCGTTCTCCTCCGCCTCCGCGAGAGCCAGGGCGAGCACCCGCAGGTCGTCGTCGCACACCGCGTCGACCACGGCCATACGCCCGCCGCGCAGCGAGGACAGCAGCCGCGCCGTGTGCGCGAGGCCGCCGCCGCGCAGGTCGTCGAGGGTGATGCGCAGGACCTCGTCCGCGGGCACGCGCCCGCCTGTCTTCTCCTCGACCCACTCGGGCAGCGAGGAGCTGCGGTAGCCGAAGGTGGCGTCGCGGGCGAACTCGCTCTCGCCGACCGGCAGCAGCCCGTCGGCCGTCCGCATCCAGTGGCGGGAGCCGACGGTCAGCCTCCCCGCCTCGATGTAGGCGGGAACCAGCACCACTCCGTCCGGGGCGCCGACGCCCAGCTCGCCGAGTTCCTCGGCCAGGACGTCGGTCTCCAACGGGAAGTGGCCGCGCAGGGTCGAGTCACCGCGGCTGGCCAGGACGTAACCGGTGCCCTCGGCCGCCGCGGCCTCGTGCAGGGCGCGGACCACCTCGCGGTTGCGGGCGGCGGCGTCCTGGGGCGACAGGCTGCGGGTGTTGGTGAGGACGAAGAAGGCGGCACTGTCCTGACGCAGCGCCCAGCGCAGGTCGTCCACCGCCCAGGAGGTCAGGACCGGCACGTCCGCGACCGTCTGGGTGCCGGTCGGGTCGTCGTCGAGGACGACGAGACGGGGGCCGCCGGATATGCGGGCGGCCACGTCGACGGCGCTCACCTCGCGGACGGGCGGGAGCCCTTGCAGCACCGCGGCCTCACTGACGGGTCCCGTCCGGGCATGGAGGGGTAGGGACATGGCGAATTCCTGGTCTCTAAACGGGAGTCGGGGGAACGTCGGGGGGAGTTGGGGGCGTCAGTCGAGGTCGCGCTTGATCACATGGGTGCGCAGGTCGTCGGCGGTCTGGTTCATGTGGCCGTCCATGGCGACCCGGGCGGCCTCGGGGCTGCCGGACTCCAGCGCGGCGAGCACCGCCTCGTGGTGCGCGATGGCGTTCGTACGGATCTCCGGGACGGCCGAGGTCTCCCGGCGCCCCTCGACGAGCAGAGGCCCGAACGGCTCGAAGAGCAGGGGGACGAACAGGTTGCCCGTCGCCCGCATCACCGTGTCGTGGAAGTCGATGTCGGCCTGCACGAACTGCTCGGTGTCGCCCGCGTCGGCGGCCTCCCGCATGACCGCCAGATGCTGGCGCAGCACTTCCAGGTCCTCCTCGGTACGGCGGGAGGCGGCCAGCTCGCACGCCCCGTTCTCGATGAGCCGGCGTGCCTCGATCAGCCGTTCCGACAGGGCGCCGCTCGCGGTGCGCGAGGCCGCCCGCACCACCGGCTCCAGCGCGGTCCACCGGTCCGGCGGGTTGACGTAGGTGCCCCGGCCTCGCACCACCCGGACGACGTTCTGCGCGCGCAGATGCTTGACCGCTTCCCGCACGGTCAGGCGACTGATCCCACCCTGCTCCGAGAGCTCCCCCTCGGGTGGAAGAGCCGAGTCGGGCGGGTACTGGCCGTCGATGATCGCGGTGAGCAACTGCTCGGCGAGGTCATCGGAGAGCGACATGGCGGGAACCTCTTCGTTCGGCGATCACATCTGACGTCAGACATCTGATGTCTACGTGCCGGAAACGATGACACCGGAGGCAGGACTCGTCAATACCTCGTCAATACCTCGTCCGGAAGCGGCGAAGGTGACGGAGATCGGGGAACACATACGCCGCGCCCGTACGGGGGCATCGAACTTGGAGGCCTACCTCGCGTCCTGCGTCCTGTGCCCTGCGTCCTGCGCCCTGCGCCCTGCGAGACCTGCCGCCGTACGCGACACCGCGACACCGTGATCGACGACGAGGGCAGCGGGGTCAGTGCCGGGGAGAAGCAGCTCATCACCATCGCGCGGGCGTTCCTGTCCGATCCGGTGATCC
>NZ_JBSFTY010000176.1:0-3704 GCF_053591515.1 Streptomyces sp. NPDC003011 | reverse complement strand
GGCTGGCCCTCGCCGCGGCCCGGCTCAAGGACTCGCTCTCCCTGATCCCGGAAACGCTGGAGTACCTGGCCTACGCCGAACTCCGCGAGGGGTGGTGCGGGCGGTACGTCGGTTGAGGCAAGTCAGGGCGGTCGGGCGATACGTCAGAAGCCGTATCCCATGCGGCGGGACAGCTCCGCCCCGGCCGCCACCGTGCGCTTGGCCACCTCCGGAAGCCGGTCGCTGTTCAGCCGGTACACCGGCCCCGAGACGCTGATCGCGGCGATCACCTTGCCGTCGTGCGCGCGGATCGGGGCGGCCACGGCGGCCAGGCCCAGTTCCAGCTCCTCCAGGGTGAGGGCGTATCCCTGCTCCACCACCGCCTCCAGCTCGCCCCGCAGCACGGACGCGCCGGTGATGGTGCGCTCCGTGAAGCGCGGCAGGGAACGCGCGAGCAGGCCCTCGCGCAGGGTCGGCGGCAGGTGCGCCAGCAGGACCTTCCCGCTGGAGGTGGCGTGCAGCGGGGTGCGCCGGCCGAGCCAGTTCTGGGCGGTCACGGACGCGGTGCCGCGGGCCTGCATGATGTTGACCGCCGCGTCGTCGTCCAGGACCGCGATGTTCACCGTCTCGCCCAGCTCGTCGGCGGTCTCCCGGCAGACCGGGACGCCCTCCTGGGAGATGTCCAGCCGCACTGCCGCCGCCCCCGCCAGGCGCAGTACACCGGCTCCCAGGTAGTACTTGCCGCGGTCCTTGGCCTGCGCCACCAGACCGCGGTTCTCCAGGACGCCGAGCAGCCGGAACGCGGTCGACTTGTGCACGTCCAGCTCGTCGGCGATCTCGGTGACGCCCGCCTCGCCGTGGCGGGCGAGGATCTCCAGGACGCTCACGGCGCGGTCCACCGACTGGACGGCGCTGGCGGTCCCTCTGCCGTTCCTCTCCGGGTTCGCGGCCTTCTCCGCGCTGCGGTCTGACTGCTTCTGCGTGGGGGTCATGGCTCAACTCTCACCACCTGGGGGCCCGGATCGGGCCGCATCTGCGGGAAACCCTTGACGCGACCGTCGTCCCGCCCGGATTCTGTTGCGCATGGCGCTTGCTCGTGCGCCATGTGAGACGTCATGTTACCGAAGGGTCCGGCGCCCGGAAGGGGCCGGACAGTCCGGACCTGTGCCGTACGGCCCGGACCCGTGCCAGATGGTCAGCACGTGTGCCAGCTGGTCCGGACCGACCCGGACAGTCCGGACCGACGAGGTCCGGCGCCTTTCGACCTGCTGGACCAGTGACGCCCCGGCATGCCGTGACCTGCGGACCACAGCTGGTCCGAACTCCCTGTTCCCGCCTTGACCACACAGGTCCGGACCGAGCGTCCCGGACCGAAAGGGGGGCCCGTGATCCCCGTCTGCCGCCTCGAAGACCTCCCCGAGGGCGAGTCCGTCCGCGTCGAGACGACACCGCCCGTCGCCGTGTTCCGCACAGACGACGGCGAGCTGTACGCCATCGACGACACCTGCACCCACCAGGACGCCTCCCTCTCGGAGGGCTGGCTGGAAGGCTGCCTGGTCGAATGCCCGCTGCACGCCGCCTCGTTCGATCTCCGCACGGGCCGGCCGACCTGCCTCCCGGCCCGGCGGGCCGTGCGCACCCACCGCGTCACCGTCGACGACGGCGTCGTCCACGTCCACCTCACCGCGGAGGAGGGCACCGCCGCATGAACACCGTGACCCAGTGGCGTACGGCCCCTGGAAGCGCCCTCTTCCGTACGGCGGCCCCGCCCGCGCGTACGCCGGCCCCGCACATGCCGGCCCTGCACATGCCGCCGAGCGACAGGAGCCGTACCGCATGAGGACCGTGACCGTCGTCGGCGCCTCGCTCTCCGGTCTGTACGCGGCCCGGGAACTGCGAGCCCAGGGCTTCGACGGGCGGCTGGTGGTCGTCGGCGACGAGCCCCACCGCCCCTATGACCGGCCTCCCCTCTCCAAGGACTTCCTCACCGGCCGCGCAGGCGAGGACCAGCTCGCGCTCACGGACGACGAGGAGAGCGCCGGACTCGACGCCGAATGGCTCCTCGGCGTCCGTGCCCGCGGCCTCGACACCCGGGGCCGTACCGTCCTGCTCGACGACGGCCGTACGGTGTCCACCGACGGCGTCGTCATCGCCACCGGCGCCTCGGCCCGCCGTCTGCCCGGCGACAGTCTGGCCGGTGTCCACACCCTGCGCACCCTGGACGACGCCCGCGTCCTGCGCGACGAACTCGCCGGCGGGCCGCGCCGGGTCGTGGTCATCGGCGGTGGTTTCATCGGCGCCGAAACCGCCTCCTCGTGCGCCGCCCTCGGTCACACCGTCACGGTCGTCGAGGCCGCCCCGCTCCCGCTCGTGCCCCACCTCGGCCCCGAGATGGCCGCCGTGTGCGCCGCGCTGCACCGGCGCGGCGGGGTGGACCTGGTCACGGGCACCGGGGTGGCCGGACTGCGCGGCACCGTCTCCGTCACCGGCGTCGCCCTCTCCGACGGGCGTACCCTCCCCGCCGACACCGTGATCGTCGGCATCGGGGCCACCCCCAACACCGGCTGGCTGGCGGGTTCGACGCTCGCCCTGCACGACGGCGTCCTCTGCGACGACGGCTGTGTGACGGCCCTGTCCCAGGTGGTCGCGGTCGGGGACATCGCCCGCGTCGGCGGCACCCGCGCCGAACACTGGACCTCCGCGACTGAGCAGCCCCGGGTCGCCGTGGCCAACCTGCTCGCCCGGCGCACGCTGGAGACCGTGCGGTCGCCGCCCTACTTCTGGTCGGACCAGTACGGCGCGCGCATCCAGTTCGCCGGCCGCCGCCAGGACGGGGACAGCGTCCGCGTCACCGAGGGCGGACTCACCGACGGCGCCCCGGCCGACGGCGGCTTCCTCGCCCTCTACGAGCGGGACGGCCACACGACCGCCGTCCTCGCCGTCGACCGCCCACGCCCTTTCATGCGGGTACGACGCGAACTGACGCGCGGTGGAAGCCGGATGAGGTCGACGGTGCATTGAACGCGGGGGGAGCGCGGGCTGTTGGCGCGGCGGACCGGTAGCCCGACGGCCAGCGCACGGGTGGTGCGGCGGCCGGTCCCCGGCGAACGACGGCTGGTCGGGAACGCGGCTCGGAACCCGTCGCGGGTCAGCCGCTGACCGGGTGTTCGGCCGGGCCTCCCCGGCGGGAAGCTCGTGGTGCGCCGGCCGGCCCCTGTGTCCCCGCCCGTGTCCTACGAGTGAGCCACCTGTCCCGCGCCCTCCCGCCGGCGTATCCGCTCCTGAGTCCGCTCGGCCGCCCGTGCCTGTCGGCGCTCCTTGCGCCGCTCACGGCGCAGGGCACGCGCGGTGCTGCTGGGCGTGGACACCACGCCGTGGCGCTGGTTCCACACCTGGCGGGTCACCCAGACGTCGAGCGCGCCCCAGGTGGCCACCACCGTGCTGGCCACACTGCTCAGCACCATCGGGAACGCCAGCCAGGAACCCGCCATGGTGCACAGGAAGGCCACCATCGCCTGGATCAGCGTCACGGCGATGATGAGGACCGCGCGCACCGCCGACGTCCGCACCGGATCGGGCAACCGGCGTCGCCGCGCCGGTTCCTCGACCCACAACGGCCGGTCGTACGCTCGCTCCTGGGCCGCGCGGCCCTCCCCGGACCGGGCCCGGCCGTCGACCGCGGCCTCGGTCACGCCGGCGCGCGCCGCCGTACCGCCCGAGAACGG
>NZ_JBSFTY010000175.1:0-3915 GCF_053591515.1 Streptomyces sp. NPDC003011 | reverse complement strand
GGTGTTTCCGCTCGCGCTCGCGCTGCCTCAGATACGGCGGCTGGCGGCGGGCCCGGCGGTCCCGGACCACCGCCCCGAGGCCGCCCCGACGCGCAAGGCCGCGGCCCCGTCCGCCCCGTCGTCCTCCTCCGAGGTCTCCGTCGCGGCCGCCCCGCGGCGACTGCCCGGCCTCGGGCCGCAGACCCTCGCCGAGGTGCCCTCCCGCACCCGGCAGGCCGTCGTCGTGACCGGGCGCGGCAAGAACTCCTCGACGTCCACCGTCGTCCTGTACGAGCGCACCCCGGCCGGCTGGCAGGCCGGCGAGAGCTGGCCCGCGCACAACGCGCTCAAGGGCTGGACCGACCACCACCGGCTCGGGGACCTGCGCTCACCCGTCGGCGTCTACACGCTCACCGCCGCCGGCGGCCTGCTGCGCGACCCCGGGACCCGGCTGCCGTACGACCGGTCGACGGCGTTCAGCCTGTCCGGCACCGGCTTCGAGGGCGAGCCGCTCGCCGGGTCCTTCGACCACGTGATCGCCATCGACTACAACCGGAAGCCCGGCACCTCACCCCTGGACTGGACCCGGCCCCTCGGCGCGGACCGCGGCGGCGGCATCTGGCTGCACGTCGACCACGGCGGGCCGACCCAGGGCTGCGTCAGCATCGCCGAACAGCACATGAAGGCGCTGCTGCTGGCCCTGGACCCCGAACGTCACCCCGTCGTCGTCATGGGCGACGCAGCCTCCCTGGCCCGCTGAGGCCTCCCGACCCCCTACCGCTTAGGATCCGCCGGATGTGCGCACACGTGCTGGTCGCCGAGGACGACGCGATGCAGGCCGAGCTCGTCCGGCGCTCCCTGCTGGCGGAGGGCCACACCGCGACCGTGGTCCACGACGGCCGGGCCGCCCTCGACGCGGCCCGCCGGCTCAGGCCGGACCTCGTCGTCCTGGACCTGATGCTGCCGGTGATCGACGGCTTCGGCGTGTGCCGGGTGCTGCGCCGGGACGACGACATCCCCGTCCTGATGCTCACCGCCCGCACCGCCGAGGACGACGTCCTGCTGGGCCTGGAACTCGGCGCCGACGACTACATGACCAAGCCGTACAGTCCGCGTGAGCTGATGGCCCGCATCCGTACCGTGCTGCGGCGCAGCGGGCGGGCGGCCGCCGACCGGCGGGAGGACCCCGCCGTACGGGCCGGGGGGATCACGGTCGACCCGGTACGGCACGAGGTGAGCTGTGACGGAGCGCCCGTGGAGTGCACGCCGGCCGAGTTCGAGATCCTGCTGGCGATGGCCGGCGAGCCGGAACGGGTGTTCTCCCGGCGGCAGTTGCTGGAGGTCACCCGGGGCACCGACCGGGCCTCCACCGAACGGGCCGTCGACGTCCACGTCATGAACCTGCGCCGCAAGATCGAGGCGGACCCGCGCCGGCCGGCCCGGCTGCTGACCGTCTTCGGGGTCGGCTACAAGCTCAGCGGCGGCCGCGGATGAGCGGCTGGATACCGCTGCGCAAGCGCCTGCTGGTCCGGCTGCTCATCACCTCCGGCCTCATCGCCGTGTGCTCCGTGGCGGCGACGGCCTGGCTGGCGGTGGAGACCACCACCCGCGCCCTGCGGGAGGAGCAGGGCCAGGTCCTCGCCGACGACATGGACGTCCTCGCCCGGCTCAGCGGCCACGCCGCGACCCACCCCGACTGGAGGGGCGTCCAGAAGACCGTACGGGACCTGTCCGCGAAGACGGGCCGGCGCATCGCCCTCACCGGCGCCGACCGTACGGCCATCGCCGACTCCGCGCCGCCCGGCACCGCCCTGCCGCTGACCGCCGCCGCCACAGTCGACCCCCTGCGCACCGACACCTTCACCGAGCGCGGCGCCCAGCTCGGCGGCACGGACCCCCGGGTGGTGGGCCCCTACCGGATCACCGCGGCGGAACGCGCCAAGCTCGACGTCCTGGCCCGGGCACGCCAGGCCTGCTTCGCCCGCCACGGCATCGAGCTGCGCCTCACCCGCACGCCGAGCGGCCGCCCCCTCCTCACGGGGACGGACGGGCAAGCGGACACCGGCCCGGTGCCCGACGCGTGCGCCGACGGCCTGCTGAACACGCCGGTTCCCACGGAGGAGAAGGCGCTGAGCGCACTGCGGGCGCGCGCCCGTGGCTGTCTGAACCGGACGGGCCTGGATCCCGGGATGCCGTTGTCGCTCGGAGTGGACTTCACCGGTTCCGCGCGGGCACCGACCGCCGCGCCCGGGTTCGCCAAAGCGGCCGGCAAGGCCCTGCGCACGGCCCAGGCCTGCGTCGACGACGCCCGCCGCGCCCAGCTCGACCCGTACGTCGCCCCCGCCGCCCAGCTGTTCCTCGGCGGCGACGGGGACACTCCCGCCGTGCGGTTCGACATGTCCCCGGCCAACAAGGCCAAGGTCGTCGGCGCCGCCGGGCTGGTCCTCGCCGTGACCGTCGCCGTGACCGCGATGGTCGCCACCCGGCTGGTGCGGCCCCTGCGCGCCCTCACCGAGGCGGCCCAGCAGCCGCCGGAGCGGCATGTGCGGGTCCCGGTCACCACCCGCGACGAGACCGGCATCCTGGCCGCCGCCTTCAACGAGCTGACCGAGCGCCGCGAACGCCTGGAGGCCCAGCGCAAGGCGATGGTCAGCGACATCGCCCACGAACTGCGCACCCCGCTCACCAACATCCGCGGCTGGCTGGAGGTCACCCGCGACGGCGTCGTCGACCCGGACCCGGCGCTGCTCGCCGCCCTGCACGACGAGGCCCTCGTCCTCCAGCGCGTCATCGACGACCTGCGCGACCTCGCCGACGCCGACGCCGGCACCCTGCGGCTGCACCGGGAGCCGGTCGCCTGCGCCGACCTCCTCGACCAGGTCGCCGCCGCGCACCGCGTGGCGGCGGACACGGCGGGCGTCCTGCTGCGCACCACCGTGGACGGCACGCCCTGGCTGGACGCCGACCCGGTCCGGCTGCGGCAGGCACTGGGCAACCTGGTCTCCAACGCGCTGCGCCACACGCCCGCCGACGGCACGGTCACCCTGTCCGCGCGCCGCGACGGCGACGCCGTCCTGCTGGAGGTCACCGACACCGGCGCCGGCATCCCGGCCGACGACCTGCCGCGCGTCTTCGAGCGGTTCTGGCGTGCGGAGAAGTCCCGCAGCCGGCGCACCGGCGGCAGCGGCCTGGGCCTGCCGATCGTCCGCCACCTGGTCGCCGCGCACGGCGGCACCGTCGACGCGGCCAGCGAACCCGGCGCCGGCAGCGTCTTCACCCTGCGGCTGCCCGGCGCCCCGGCACGCTAGCGGTCCGTCCGATTCCGTCTGCGCGGTACGGGTACCCCGTCTGCGCGCGACGCCATGAGGGAGGTCATCACATGGGCGTATCGGACGACCTGCCGGTCGTACACACACTCGCCGAGCTCACCGACCTGGTCGAACGGCACCAGGGCCTGTATGTCCGCTGGTCGCGTGGCCCGGGCACCGACCTCGCGGACGTGTCCAGCACGGACGAGCTGACCGGCGTGCCCATGCCGGGGCTGTCGGCCAACCCGCTCGACGTCGAGGAGTGGTGGGAGGGCCGGCCCGTGGCCGTGTGGGTGGCCCGGCGGCTGTACGACTACTCGCATCTGCCGCACGAGAAGGGACCCGGTGTCCGTCCCTGGGTCCTCAAGGGCCGGGAGACGGGCCGCGGGCCCGACAACGAGCCGTTGCTCGCGGACATCCGGCCGCTGTGCTGGATCGACACCCGCACGATCGACGAGGCCCGGGAGGCGGTGGAGCGGCAGGAGAAGTCCTGGGGTCCACTGCGCCGCACCGGCGGCGGATGACGCGGTGAGAACGCGGTGACGCCCGCGGTGACGAGCAGGACACCGGCGCCCGCGCGCAGCAGGCTGAGCGTGCGCCGGCGCCGTCCGGCCTCGACCCAGCGGGC
>NZ_JBSFTY010000174.1:0-3965 GCF_053591515.1 Streptomyces sp. NPDC003011 | reverse complement strand
ACGACTCCATACTGGGGCGGAACCGGATATCCCGCGAGGTACGCTGCGGACTCGTGATGGTCCACAGGCGACAAACCGATGAGCGGCCCGGTCGGTCGGGGACGACACTGCCGGAGGTGCTCTTCCAGCCCCCGGCCGACACTCCGGCCGGTCTGGAGGTGATGACCCTGGCCGACTTTCGTGACCGTACCCGCGACTGGCCCTGGCACATCGCCACCCCGCACCGGCAGGACTTTCACACCCTGGTGCTGGTCATCTCCGGCACCCTGCGTCACCGGGTCGACTTCACCGGGTACGTTCTGCCGCCGGGCTCATGGCTGTGGATCCGGCCCGGTCAGGTCCACCAGTGGCAGAACCCCGACCAGGCCGAGGCCACGATGATCCTGTTCCAGGAGGACTTCGTCTCCCCCGACACGGCTGAACTGGCTGGTCTCGGCACCTCCTACGGCATGCCCCTGTACAGCCCCGACGCGGCAGAGGCCCACACCCTTGCGGCCTCGGCCGAGCAGTTGGCAGCGGAGTTCTCCCAGCGAGGCCGCCACCCACTGCCAGTACACGCCGCCCTGCTGCACCGCCTGCTCGATGTCGTGTTGCTCCGCCTGGCCCATCTGCGGCAGTCGGGCCCGGCCGCGGAAGCCGCCCCCGAGCCCTTCCTGCGCTTCCGCGACGCCGTCGAGCAGGAACTCTCCCGCACTCACCGCATCGACGACTACGCCCGCGAACTCGGCTACTCCACCCGCACACTCACCCGCGCCACCCAGACCGCCGCCGGGATCAGCGCCAAGGACTATCTGGACCGGCGCCTCGTCCTGGAGGCCAAACGCCTCCTGGCCCACGGCTCCGATCCCGCCGCCACCGTGGCCACCCGCCTTGGCTTCACCAGCGCCACCCACTTCGGTAAATTCTTCCAACGCCACACCGGCCGCACCCCCCTCGCCTTCCGCGCCACGCAGCGGGGACGACGGCCGACGTAGCCGACTGCGACACCCAGACCCGGACAGTCTGTCCTCCTCGAGGAGAGCTTGGGGCGTGGGACTGCGGCGAGGCTAGTCCCCGTCTCGAGTACGAAGCCGGAGATAGCGGTGTTGAACGGCCGGTCGAAGCCACGGGCGCGTCGGAGGCTGAACGCCCCGCGGTCTTCCTGGGGATTCGAGGACCTCGCCGGGAGCCAGCGCACGGTTGTAGACCCGGAAGTCGCACATCTTGCCCTTGAAGAACTTGGCACCGCTGCAGAGCGACTTGCCTATGCAGTCGGCCGTGGTGACGCCGGACCCGACGGAACCGGGGGTGATGGTGACCGCCGTGTTGCGGGCCGCCTTCACGCCGTCCTGGTAGAGGACGCCCGTTGTGCCGGTTCGGGTGTAGGCGACGTGTGTCCACACCGAGTGCGGCAGCGCGGGGGAGGCCTGGGTTTTCTGCTCGGTGGAAAACCCTCGGAGGCGATGGCGGTCCGCAGCGAGTTGCCGGTGGCGAACAGGTACCCGTTGCCGGCGCTGTTGCTGGTGTTGCCGAAGCAGTAGAGGAAGTACGGCGTGGCCTGGGTGGCATCGGTCTGCACGTCCATCGAGATCGAGACGGTGATCGAGTTCATGCCGCTCATGATGTTGTCCGGCACCGTGATGAAGGTGTCGGAGCCGTTGAACGTGAGCCCTTCCCCGGCACCCGACCAGCTTGCGGTGCCGTTGACGGTTCCGTTCCGGCCGTTGCCGGAGGCGTCCGCCGCCACGGTGCCCGAGGTGGCGTCGAGCCGGCTCGACAACTCGCCGCCGCCTGCGGACTGCTGATACGTCCGGCCGCCGGACCATACGAGAGGTCTTCACCGTCGCTCGCTCTCGCTGTGCGAAACCACTCGTGGGTGGGATGCCGGCGCCTTCCCCGTCGGGGAGACGGGTGGGAGGTCGCCGTGAGGGCGCCGGCATCCCTGTCCGGTCGGGTCGGGTCAGCTCGTCACGCGGAAGGTGGCGTCACTGCGGCCCGTCGCGGTGGTGATCGGGTCGAGCCGCAGTTGGTAGGCGTAGTGGCGGATGTACCGGTCGGGGTGGTTGTAGGACTGGAACGACGACCATGTCGCGTCGGCGAGTCCGGCGACCTGGCGGAAGGTGGCGTCCGCGGCGAACCCGGTGGTGCCGTCGTTGTAGGCGAGCTGGAAGTCGAAGTTGGTGTGGCGCAGGAAGTATCCAGGGAAGTTCACCGACTCGAAGGAGACGGTGCCGGAGCCGGCAAGGCCCGTCCGCAGCCGGAACTGAGCGTCCGGGCCAGTGATGTTCTGGTCGATGCGCACGTCGAAGTTGGCGTGCCGCACGTACCGGTCCTGGAAGTTGAACGACTGGAGCCGGTTAATCGTGGTGTTGGGCCAGCGTGCGAGCACGCGGCTCTCCTCGGCGGCCGTCATGTTCAGGATCCAGCCGTGGCGCTTCTTGGTGCCGCCCATGTTGTAGCTTCCCGACGCCTGCCTCTGGTAGGTGGCTGGGTCGGAGGGGTTGGTGGTCAGGACCGGCATGTACCCGCCGCCCGTGGCGTACTGGTCGAGGTAGAGGGCCCACTTGTTGCTGCCGTTGAACTTCATCCACATCGGGCCCTCGACCTGGGAGCCGGTGAGGCCGATGCCGGAGAGGTTGCCGAGAGTGGTCCACGTCCCGAGGATCGAGTTGCTGCCTTCGAGCGTGATCTGGCCGTCGCCGGAGGCCCGTACGTAGCGGTAGTTGCCGACGCCGGACGGCGTCTCGATGATCTGGGTGTCGATGATGCCCTGGGTGCCGGGGCGGTCGATGTAGAGCTGGGGGGTGGTGATGGTGCGGAAGTCGGTGGTGCGGGCGTAGTAGATGCGGTGCTTCAGTACGCCGTTGAGGGTGGCGTTCGTCGCCCAGTACAGGACGTAGTCGTTGGTGGCCGGGTTCCAGATCGCCTCGGGCGCCCAGGCGTTGCGTCCGTCGGAGATGGCGCCGGCGACGTTGAGCAGGCGCGGCTGTGACCAGGTGGCCAGGTCCGTGGACTCCCACACCACGAGGTTGCGGCTGGCATCGGTCTGGGAGGAGCCCCACGTCTGCCCGCAGCCGATGCACAGGTCGGTCGCGATGATCCAGTACTTGCTGCCGTCGGGGGATCTCACCAGTGCGGGGTCGCGCACTCCCTTCGTGCCGACCGTGGAGCGCAGGACCATGCCGCCGCCGTTGAGGTCGTTCCAGTTCACGCCGTCGGTGCTGTGCGAGAGGTACATCTGCTGATTGGTCGACCCCTCACCGGTGAAGTGCACCATCAGGTAGCCCGGGTCGGCGGCAGCGGCCCGCTCGGGTGCGGTCAGGGCTTGGGACGTGAGGAGCAGGCAGGCGGCGACCAGTATCGCCGCCAGCCGGCCGAGAAGCCTGGCCATGTGGATCTCCTGTCGTACTACGGGTGCCATGATCGGGTTGCAGGTGGGGTCAAGGGTGAAAGCCGGTTTCTGTGCCTGCGGGACAGGACCTGCTGTCGCATGACGCGGAACGTCGCGTTGGGGCGCTCGGGCGTTGGGCCGGTCAACGGCCGGGGAGCCGGAGTTCTCGCCTGAACGTGGCGGGGATCGGCGACGCGGCAGCGGCGGGCTGGGTGCCGAGCGGAGAAGGCAGGCCCGACCGAGCAGCCACGAGAGCGAAGCAGTAACGGGTGCGGTACACGGGCTGTCCCCTTTGACGGCCATCAAGTTCGACATTTCGAACATCGTGCGCAACTTGGACCAGAAGATAAGTTTCGGCCAAGAGCTCGTCAATGGCACTGGCCGATTTGCTGCTGAATATTCTGTGGGCGGGCGTGTTCTTGCTCGAGTCGCTGCCGAGTGCCCCCGTACTCGTGTGAGTGCGGGGGCTGGAAGAGCACCTCCGGCAGTGTCGTCCCCGGCCGACCGGGCCGCTCATCGGTTTGTCGCCTGTGGACCATCACGAGTCCGCAGCGTACCTCGCGGGATATCCGGTTCCGCCCCAGTATGGAGTCGT
>NZ_JBSFTY010000173.1:0-4117 GCF_053591515.1 Streptomyces sp. NPDC003011 | reverse complement strand
CGCTCGGGGGACACGACTGCTCGACCCTGTCCAGTATCTCCGTGAGACTGGGCCGGGCCTCGGCGGTGTCAGCGGGCTCGCTTTGCAGTCCGCCGACGGTTGTCTTCTCGGTGCCGCAGGCGGCGAGCGCCAGAGCGGCAAAGGCTGTCATCACGAGCGTGTGCCGTGGTCGGCGCGGGAAGCGGGTAACCGTGCTGGTCAGGGCATGGGTTCGTCTCATGCGCCAAGTCTGTGACCAAGCCGCCCCCCTGCACGTGAGTACTCGTACTCACGTGCGCAGGAGTACTCGCTCGAACTTCGATGAGACGTGACCGAACTTCAGTGAGACGAGACACCGATTGCCATTGACGTTGGATTACCGGCCGGTTCATGCCATCGATCTTGGACGGCGGATGTCCCTGGCTATGTGCGCTCGCCGGGGACCTTCGCCCTCGGTGGCTTCGGTTCAGCCGCAGCAGTCGCAGCCGGGGCGGCAATCGCGCGCGTCGCTCGCCTCGGCATCGACGGGCACCACCGTTGTGGCAGTGCCACGCAGTAGCCCCTGCCCTGCCAGGAGTCACGGCCTTCCTTGACTGCGACGGCCGCAATGACCTGGGCGGCGATCGGGTCGGCCCGGGACCAGCCCAGGATGGCTTGCCGTGCCGTCGGCTGCCGTGGCACAGCTGATCAGCGGCTGTTGTCCGGGGGGTAGACGCTGAGGTTGCCGTAGGCCGACAGAACGCTGGCCAGGTCACCTGGTTTGTGCCGCAGGGTGGTGTCCAGGAAGGCGAGCGTGGTCTCGGCGACGACGTGCGGGCTGTCGGTGCGGCCCAGGGAGCCGACTATCGAGGGCACAGGCGGCAGGTACAGGGGGCCGTCCATAAAGGTGAGGTGTGCGGCGCCGGGGATGGTGAGCCGGTAGCTCGTCGCGGTGTTGAGCTTGAGGGCCTTGGTGAGGCGGGGTATGTAGTGCGGGTCGGTTCCTGGGGTGATGGCCTGGGTGAGCGCGAGCATCGGCTGGTGGAGGGAGGGGGAGGTGGGGCCGTGCGGGTAGCCGTCCAGATCGATGACGGCGTCGAACCGGCGGTCCTGCCGGGCTGCCTGGAGAGCGGCGGCACCGCCCATGGAGTGGCCGGTGACCGCGACCCGGCTGGTGTCCAGGCGTCCGGTCAGCGGGCCGGCGATCTCACCTCGGTCCAGACGGTCCAGCTGGGTGAGGACGAAGCTGAGGTCGGCGGCCCGAACAGCTGTCCAGTCAACCGCCAGCTTGTCGTCCTTGTCCCGCTCTCCGGTGGAGGCGGTCCTGGTGTGAATCGTTCGGCCGTCGGCGAGGACGGCGGCAGCGGAGTCGTAGGGGTGGTCGAGGCCGGCAACCACATAGCCGTGGCTGGCCAGTTCCTCCGCCCAGGCGGTGTTCTGGGTACGCACTCCGCCCGACCCGGGAGAGAACAGCACGACCGGGAACCGTTGGCCCGCACCGGCCACCGGGGCGTCGAAGACCGAGTGGGTGTGGGCACGCGGGACGCAGTCGACCAGGAAGCCAGGCAGGCCAACCTGGCGGGCGAGGGCGTCGGAAACGATGCGCGCCTCGTGCTCCGTGCGTCCGAGGTACTGGGCCCGCTGCGCGCCCGCGGGGCTCTTCCTCGCGGGATACCAGAGCTGGATCACCACCGTGCGCCGGTCGTGCGGATCGGCCGTGAATGTCTCGGGGCGGCTTAGGTCGGTCCACTGCACCACCCGGGTGCCGGCCGCGAAACGGCCCGACGGCTCGGGGAACACGGGTACAGGAAACGCCCAGGCGGCCACCGGACCCGTGGCCGTCAAGGCGAGGCAGGCCACCGACCCCGGCAACGCCAGCCACCATCGGGCCCGCCACGCCGGCCGGCCGGTACGGCGTCGCAGCAGGGGAGAGAGGGTGAACGGCAAGGCGACGGCAGCGCCTGCCAGCACCGGCAGCATCTGCCAGCGGATCCCCACCACACTCAGCACGATCGCGGACAGCACGAGAACCGCCACCGCCGCGATCGTGACGCGTGGGCGGGCCGCGGGGGGAAGCCAGCGCGCCACCACCAGCGCAACGGCACCCAGCAGGACAAGAAATTCCAGAGGGGACATGTACAGCCCCGCGATGATCTCGGTCACCCAGCCATCCTCAGGGCGGGGCACGCGATGCCACATCGGTCCCGGGTCGCGATCGCATGCGACCAGAGTCGCATCGACCACGCCAGATGCACGGCCGCTTTGCGACCGCAGGAGGTAGCGGGGCTCCTCCTGCGGTCGCATCTCGGCGCGGTGCCATCAGACGGTGGACTCATGTGCCTCGCAGGCCCGCGGCTACCGTGGCCGCAGCACGCGCCGGGGAGCGCGGGGTGTGCGCTCCTTGTATTTGACGGCTCCGGCTGCACGCGGTGTCGGCGATTTGGCCACCCGGCCGTGACACGCTGCGTAATCCCTCACCGTCGGCAAATCCAGAGGACGCGTCCCCGGCACCTCGTGACGCCACAGCAGTGAGCAGCGCCCCGATGGGAAGTGCTTGGATCGTGCGGGCACCGGCGCAGCGATGGCCGCTGTCCGCGCGATCGGCGTATGCCGGCAGGCGTCAGCGGATGGCACTGCCGGAGGCCTTGCCGCCCGCGGGGATCCCGTTACTGCCGGACCGGTAGGTGGTCACCGGGAGATCAGAGCCGGTCGCGGAGTGGGAGGTGGAGTTCTGCCACGGCACCGCGTGGACCGCGCCGGGGCCGACGGGCATGCCGAGGTAGATGTGGGTGGGAGTGACGCCGATGGCCTGACCGACGCGCTGACCGGCCGCAGGGGTGCCGGGAATGGCGTTGGCGCCGGGGAGCAGCACGTTGTTGTGCGGCCCGGGATCGCCGTACAGAGTGAGCAGGTGGACTGCGCCGGCGCCCGCGGCAGTGCCTTGGGACTCGCCGGGTGCTCCCGCCACGAGTTGGAGCGACTGCCAGGTGGGGGCGGTGAGCGGGGCGAGGTTGACGGCCTGGAGGGTCTCGCCGAACCGGTCGCCGGCTTCGACGCGGTCGGCGGCATCCGCGGAGTCCTGGGTGATCACCCGGCGTTCGCTCCAGGCGCGGTGGCCGGGATGTTGAAGGTGACCACTCCGCCTGCGTTGGCGGCCAGGGTGCCGTCCTGCGCGGTGAGGGACTCGCAGGGAACACCGGCGGCCAGAACGGACTGGCCGCCGGGGCCGTTCTCCACCAGGGCCACGGCGGCGCCCAGCACGTCGCCGGCTTCGGCTCCGCCGGAGACCTTGTCGTCGTTCTGGTTGATGGTGGCCCGCTTGACCGGCTGCGCGGTGGGCTGGGCAGGGTACGCGAAGACCCAGACCGCGCCGCCGTCGGCGGTGGTATCGATGTCCTCTCCGGGGGCGCCGATCGCGATGTGGTTGGCGTCCGCGGCCACCGACGAGCCGACCTTGTCGCCTGCTTCCGGGCCGCCCGACATGCCGGCGCCCTGGGCGATGGTCACACAGCTGGTGCCGCGCAGATAGAAGACGCTCCCGGCGTTCGCCCGGCCGCCTACCGTGTCCCCGGCGGAGCCGATGACGATGAAGGGGGAGCCGTCTCGGGTGCGCCCCGCGGCCAGCGAGGAGCCCAGCAGGTCGCCCTTCTGCTTGACCGCGGCCTTCATCGCCCCGGCGCCTTCGCCCCGGACGTCGGTGTCGCTGACGCGGCCCTTGCCCAGGTCCGCGGCGGAGCCGTAGACCACGGCGACCGTGCCGACGTCGCTGACGGTGGCGGTGGCGTCCTCGTACGGGGCTCCCACCACGCGTGCCCCGTTCCCGCTGTGGGCGAGGATCGTGTGCGACATCCTGTTCTGGGCCCTCACCGCCGCCGAGGCCTACGTCGCGATCGGCAGCCTGTGCGGGGCAATCCTCATCGCAGCTCACCGGTCGGGCAGTCCGGCCAGCCCTACCCCCTCCGCAACCGCGCCATGTACGGCGTCCTTGGGTCAGGACCTCTTACGGGGTCTGCGGCCGGCGCTTCAGTGCTCGAAGACCGCTGTCGCCACTGGTACGGCCAGCGGCAGGCTGAGTCCGACCAGGGGGAGGCGGTCCAGCCACAGGATGGCGGCGAATTCGCGCAGTGTCGCGGCCAGCCAGTAGGCGGGGGAGGTCGGC
>NZ_JBSFTY010000172.1:0-4344 GCF_053591515.1 Streptomyces sp. NPDC003011 | reverse complement strand
TGAGTTGCCTGCGCGTCACGGTTGTTTCCTACCGGATCCACCTTCCATACGGATCCGGATTGGCAAGGTTGATCACGACGTCACACAGGCCCTAGAAGTGACGGGTGACCGCCCACCTGGGTGAGGACGGCTCGGGTGTGGAAGTCATCCCGCCCTGTGACCGGTGCACTGCCAGGTGGGACCGGACCGAGGCCGAAGGCGGGTTCGTCGACGAGGACAAGGAGTGCCCGCACCGCCTCCTCCACGTCGGCGTGCTGGAGCTGGTCAAGGTTCGCTGGGGCGGTTCGCAGAACCCGTTCTGGGCGATGGAAGAGGAATCACAGAACCTCTACGAGATCGCCGAGACCGTCTTCAACGACGAGCGCGACGGCTACACCGAGGAGTTCGAGGAGCTCACTGAGGTCTGGGGCGAGGACCTGCTCGTCCTCGACAAGGTCGAGCTTGTCGAGGGGTGGCGGGGCTTCGGCCTGGGACCGATGATCGCCGCGGACGCGTTGCGCCGCCTGGCGCCCGGCTGCCGCGCGGTGATGGTGCATCCCGCTCCGATCGACGCCACGGGCATGAGCAAGGACGAGTGGGCCCGGGCCCGTGACCGTCTGCGCGAGCTGTGGGCGACGCTCGGGTTCGTCCCGTACGGCGACACCCTCTACATGATCTTCGCGACCTGCTGGGCCGACCCGGAGAACAAGCAGCACGCCCTGCGCAAGGCGAGCCGTGAGCTGAGCAGCCAGTGGCGAGCGGCACGGCGGCACGGCTGAGGCCGGCCCCGACACAGCGGACCCGCCGTGCCCCACCGATCAGGAAGCAGAACCTCGTGTCCAAGGTGTACGACGACCTGCCCTCCTCCGTTACCGAGGCTGGCGAGAATGTGCTGCGCGCCTACATCGAGGGCACCGTCCCCACCACGGACCCGAGCCTTCTACAGACGGCCGAGGCCATGCTGTTCGCCGAGGCAGCAGCTCTCGAAGCCGTCGCCCTCCTGACCGAACGCCAGAATTCCAGCATCGACCTGATGTTCGCCGAACTCCTGGAGGAGCCGGTCTTCACGGACCTGGCGCCCACGATCCTGTCCATGCTGCGTTTCCTGCGCGCCCGCATCGCCGGCCACAACCCTGTCCTGCGCCTCGATCCCTCCACACCCCAGCCCGCCCTGTGTCTCCTTCTGCTGGCCGGACACGCCCTGGTCAGCACCGCGGCCGACTGGCCTGGCACCCAGCCGGTCCGCGATGCGCTCGCCGAGTGCCTGCACCGGCTGGCCACCGCCCCCGCCGAAGAGCGCTACCCCGCCGGAGATCTGGGATTCGGCCTTGATGACCAGCAGCGCGACGAGGTGGACGAGGAGACGTACCTACTGGACGAGGTTCGCAAGGTTCTCACGGAGTCCGTTCCGCTGCGTCGGGTCCTGACCTCCGTGCGGGGCGAGGGAGGGCCGGTTTTCCTGGCCGTGGATCTCGCGGCCCGGCCCGATGTGGCTGATCTGCTGCGGATGGTGGCAACCGACCCGCCGGCCGGGGGCGCGGACACCTCGACCCGGTGGCGGGCCTTCGCGGCCCCGGATGCGAGCCTGATCCGGCTGGAGATCGAATGGCTCCAGCCCGTGAGCACCAGCCTGGCCGTTGTCCTCGACGTTGACGAGTACGCACCGGCCCTCGATGCCCTCACCCGTTCCGACCACATGCAGATGTCCGCCACCGACCCTGCCGGCCAGCCGCGAGACGCCGTCATCCACAGCGTCAAGGTCCCCACCAGTGGACCCGAACTGCGCCACCTACTCACCGAAGCCGCCCGGCGACGCCAGGACTGAGACGGTTCACCATGTGCGGATGTTGCCGCCACAGCACCACCCACGAAGACGTCGCCGGTACCTGGCTAGTCTCAGCCCGGGCTGCAACGTTGACCTGCGGGGCACAACGTTCGGCCCCTCACTCTTGGACTAATCACCCCGGCTGCACCACTTCCGCCCCACCCGTTCGCCCCGGAGGCATGTGACGCGCCTGCGGACCGTGCCTATTCGCGCCGCAGTCCCACTGGCGTGGCGCCCCAATCACCATGCACGGGGAGCTGCGGCGCGTTAGTCCCGCTACATTGCGAAATATCCAAGATCTGTCGATATAACGGCTCGGAGGCTTCGCATGGCGAAGGCAGACGATGGCGGTGCGGCGGACGACGGCGGTGCGAAGGCGGCCGACCAATCACTACGCCAGCGCGATTCACGCCCGCATGGCCGATGGCAAGGCGTACGCGTTCGCCTTCAACGACGTCGACAACGACGAGACGCTCGTCCGGACGCCGGCGGTGCGGGGGCGAACGACGTAGTAGGAGATGTGGCCAAACTGTTGGCTGGCCTTGTTGCCCTTGGGACTGCGGCGTTTGGTCTGATCGGCGCGACCACGGGTGACCTGGCCCTGCTGTTGCGTAATCAGACAGAACTGACCGCTATCGCCTTGGGCTGTGGCTTGGTCCTCATCTTGGTTACTGCGTTTGTGGCCATGCGGCCGAGTAATGGGAAGCAGAAGTGGATGTTTGCGGGCTGCTTCCTGCTGGTCGTTGGCTTGTTGGGGCTTCTCTTCTTGGCGAAGCAGTTCGTCCAAAGGGACCGTGTGAGGCCGACTGTGACCGCGGAATGGGAGATGGTCGGTTCCAGCGCGGCGGTGAAGATCTCGACGGAGGCGGATGACGTGGCCGAGACTCATGTGCTGTGGGTTGGTGTCACATTCGGTGGCAACACGCTGTATTCGGGGGCTACCGGACCGGACGTCGACGGCAAGGCGAAACAGACGGCCAAGGTGGTTGTGCCGGCGGTGCCCGCCGGTCCGTCGCCCAGCTCCCCGCCCACGAGCGAACCGTCGTCGGGTGAAGACAAGGAACCAGTAGTCATGATCGCTGCGGCTGTCGTCTCGAAAAAGGATTCGCTGGTAGATGGGAAAGAGTGGGTCAGCTGCTTCGGCAACAAGACCGCCATCCCGCCGGCCTCTCCGACCCCCAGCGTTTCTCCTACCCAAGGTGCGGAGGCCACCCAGGCGGCCTGTATTCAGCTGACCAATGCCCCCGCCCCAGTTCCGACTCCCACCGCATCCTGACCTCCGGCCCCCGATGAAACTGGGACGTACTCAGGCCCGGCGACGTAGCGGCTGCTCACGCGTCATCGCATCAGCCAGCTGCTGACGGGCCTTCCGCCCGCAAGGACATCGCCCGGCTCTCCCCGCTCAAGCACGGCAACCTAAACCTGCTCGGCCGCTACAGCTTCACCGCCTCGACCCCGGCCGCCGGCGCCCTGCGCCCACTGCGCGACCCCGACGCGCCGGAGCTGGACGAGGACGACGACGGGGGCGAGCCGGACTAGTCGTGGCCGGCCAGGGCGGTGATGAGCTTGCGGGCCCTGGCTTTGGTCAGCCGCTTCGCGGCCGTCGCGCAGCGCTGCCGGGGAGCGCGCGGAGCGATGTCGCTGCCCTTGATCACCTTGACGAACTCGGCGTCAGTCTCCCACCGCCATCCCGCCCCAAGCAGGGCGTTCGTCAACCAAGGTGTGCAGTACGGCTGGAGCGACGATTTTCGGCGTCAGGGACACCTTTCCGCCGGTGCAGACCCTCGCCGCCGCCGGTGAACTCCAGCGCGACCTCCAGCGCGAGCTGACCTACGACGGACTGCGCGCCGCCGAGGCCAAGGGCAGCAAGGGCGGTCACGACGACGTCAGCCCGCGGGCGTGCTGGTCCCTATCAGGCCGGGGTGACGTTCTCGGCCTGCGGGCCCTTGTTCCCCTGGGTGACGTCGAAGCGGACCTTCTGGCCCTCGCTGAGCTCCCGGTAGCCACCACCGGCGATGGCCGAGTAGTGGACGAACACATCCGGCCCCCCGCCATCCTGCTCGATGAAGCCGAATCCCTTTTCCGCGTTGAACCACTTCACCGTGCCGGTGGCCATGGACCGTCTCCTTCGTTGAGCAACGGGCGCACGGGCGGCTGTCTGCTGCCGCACCGTACGACGGATCATCGTGGCCAGCCCAGACGCAGCGAAGCAGAAACGCTGGGCACCGCACGGCCTACCCACCAGGCTCACCACAGTGGGCTCCTGCCGGGACCGTTCAGGCAGCGGCCGGTACCCGGGCGTCGTACTGGTCCACGGTCCAGGCCAGGGCCTGGCAGGCCAAGAGCGACCACCACGGCCACCCGGCCCGGCCTCGCGGCCGTCACCGACGGGTCAGGCGGCCAAGGCCCAGGAAGCGGGTTGACTCAACGCCTCGGGCGAGCGGTCTAGCTGTTCTGTCCGGGGAGGTTGTGGACGGGTGAGGCAGGTCTCGGCTGAGGGATCTTGAAACAGGTGAGGGCCTTCCGGTTCGGTGTGGATT
>NZ_JBSFTY010000171.1:0-4591 GCF_053591515.1 Streptomyces sp. NPDC003011 | reverse complement strand
CAGCAGCGACACGCTCACCGTGACCGTCGGCAACGCGGCCCCGGTGATCACCTCGGCCGAGGGGCCCACGGCCCCGGTGTCCGTCGGCGGGAGCGCCCCGACGGAAGGCACCACGCCGGCCGAACTGCAGGCCGCCGCAGCCGACTTCACCTGGCTGTTGAATCGCTTCGCCACCGAGACGGCGGGCGTCGTCGACGCCATCGCCGTGTCCTCCGACGGCCTGCTCATCGCCGTGTCCGAGCTGCGTGAGCACGCCGACTCCGAACGCCTCGCCGCGATCGTCTCCGGCATCACCAGCCTGGCCGCCGGGGCCTCCGGCAACTACGGCCTGGGCGGCCTCAACAAGGTCATCATCGACCTGGAGGGCGGCCATGTCCTGGTCTCCGCGATCGGCAGCGGAGCCGTCCTCGGCGTCGTCACCGACAAGGAGGCCAAGCTCGGCAACATCGCGTACGAGATGACGCTGTTCGCCAACCGTGCCGGTGCCGCGCTCAGTCCGCAGCTCGTGCTCGAACTGAAGAACAGCGTCGGCGCCGCGTCGAAGCGCTGACCGGGCGCCGCCCGGCCGAGGAGGAAGACACAAGCCATGGCGGACGGCCGCACTCACGCACGTGCCGGCGAGGACGGCACCGCGCTCCCGGGCCCGGACCCGGCCGGGCCCGTTCCCGCCGTACGGCCGTTCCTGGTCACCGCCGGCCGGGTGGCGCCCAGCGCGAACGGCCGGACGATGCCCGTCGAGACCCAGGTGGTGGCCACCGCCGAGGGACTCGGCGTCCTCGACGACCTGTCCTTCGAACAGCACGACATCGTCGCCGCCTGCCGGCAGCCGCAGTCCATCGCGGAGATCGCGGCCCGGTTGCGGCTGCACCTGAACGTGGTCCGCGTCCTCGCCGAGGACCTGCGCACGGCCGGGCAGTTGACGGTGCACGTGCCCGACTCCGGCGCCACGCACGACTCGTCCGTCCTGCGAAGGGTTATCGATGGTCTCCGCGCCATCCCCGACTCCCGAGGGGTTCTCCGTGACACCGACTGAACCGGCCACCCTCCCCCAGGGTCTCGGCACCACCCGGCCCGGGGGGACCCCCGCCGGGGCCGCGCAGGCCGCCGTCAGACCGCCCCTGCCCGTCAAGATGGTGATCGCGGGCGGTTTCGGGGTGGGCAAGACCACCGCGGTCGGTTCGATCTCCGAGATCGAACCGCTGACCACCGAGGCCGCGATCACCGAGGTCGCGGCGGGCGTGGACGACCTCAGCCACACGCCGCGCAAGACCACCACCACGGTCGCCATGGACTTCGGCTGCATCACCATCGACCCGACGCTGAAGCTGTACCTGTTCGGCACGCCCGGCCAGGAGCGGTTCGGGTTCATGTGGGACGACATCGTCGAGGGCGCGGTCGGCGGGCTCGTCATCGTGGACACGCGCCGCCTCGACGACTGCTACGCGGCCGTCGACTACTTCGAGCACCAGCGGATCCCGTTCGCGGTGGCCGTCAACGCCTTCGACGGGCACGTCGAGCACACCCTGGACGAGGTCCGCTGGGCGCTCGATGTCAGCGACCACGTCCCGGTGGTGGTGTTCGACGCCCGTGAGCGCGGCTCGGTGCGCGACGCCCTGCTCGTCGTACTGGAACAGGCGCTGGCCCGCACCGAGGCGTGACCGGCACGGGGCGGGCCCGGGGCGACGGAGAAGTCCGCCCCGGGCCCGCCCCCGTGCCGTCAGCTGCCGCGGCGTACCCCGGGGGACACCGCGATCCGGTTCACCGCCCAGAAGATCCCGAGCGTCACCAGCGCCATCACGGCGGTCAGGGTGGCGCCGCCCACGACCTTCTCGTAGTCACGCTGGTAGAGACCGTCGACGATGTACCGGCCGAGGCCGCCGAGGGAGACGTACGCGGCGATGGTGGCCGTGGAGACGATCTGGATGGCCGCCGAGCGCAGGCCGCTGAGGATCAGCGGGAGGGCCACCGGCAGCTCCACCTGGAACAGGATCCGGGACTCGTGCATGCCCATGCCGCGGGCCGCGTCCACCGGGGACGGGTCGACGGAGCGCATCGCCTCGTAGGTGGTGACCAGGATCGGCGGGATGGCGAGGACGACCAGCGGGATCATCACCGGCAGCAGGCCGAGCCCGAGGATGACGAACATCAGCACCAGCAGACCGAAGCTGGGCAGGGCGCGGGCGGCGGTGGCGATGAACGCCAGCGCGTTGCCGCCGCGGCCGGTGTGCCCGGTCAGCAGGCCGACGGGCAGGCCGATGGCGGCGGCGACGGCGAGGGCCAGCAGGGAGTAACCGACGTGCTCGGCCAGCCGGGTGGGGATGCCGTCGTAGCCCTTCCAGTGGGCGCTGTCGCTGAAGAACGCGTTCATGAAGTGCAGCAGGTTCACTTGACCGCGTCCTCCAGGGCGAGCGTGGCCGGTTCGGGCCGGGACGCGGACGCCCGCGTCCTCGTGCGGCGGCCGCTCGGCATCCAGGGCGTCAGCAGCGTCCGCAGGCCCACCAGCAGGACGTCCAGCACGATCGCCAGGACGGCCGTGGTGACCACGGAGTTCACGGCCAGTTCGGGCCGGTGGTAGAACATCGCGTCGGCGAGCAGGTTGCCGAGCGCGCCCTGGTTGCCGATCAGCGTGCCGACGCTGACCAGGGAGACGCTCGACACGACCGCGATGCGCAGGCCGGCGATGATGGCGGGCACGGCGATCGGCAACTGCACCTGGGCGTAGCGGCGTACGGGCCCGAAGCCCATGGCGGTCGCGGCGGCCAGCGTCTCCTGCGGCACCGACCGCACGCCGTCCACGATGGCCGGGACCAGCACCACCAGGCTGTAGACGGTGAGCGGGATCATCACGGTGAGCTCGGTCTGGCCGGTGTAGTCGATGAGGACGACGAAGAAGGCCAGTGAGGGGATGGCGTACAGCACGGTCGTCACCCACAGCACGGGCGGGTACAACCAGCGGAAGCGCACGCACAGTTGGGCGATCGGCAGCGCGAGCACCAGTCCGGCCAGGACCGGCAGCAGCGCCTCGCGCAGGTGCAGGCCGATGAGGCCGAGCCAGCTGTGCTGAAGGTCGCTGGGGATGTCGAAGAAGCCGTTCACCGGGCGGCCTTCGCGGCCAAGCCGTCGACGCGGCCGCCGGCCTCGCCCGTACGGACGTCCGCGTGGGCGCCGCGGATCGCCTCGCCGATGCTCTGCTGGGAGACCACCCCGGCGGCCCGGCCCTCGGCGTCGACGGCGACGGCCCAGCCGGTGGGCGAGAGCACCGCGCAGTCGAGCGCGGCCCGCAGCGAGTCGGTCCCGGCGACGAACGGCCGCCCGTGGGACAGCAGTCGCTCCGGTCTGATGTCTCCGGCGCTCAGGTCCTGCGGCGCGCTCCAGCCGAGCGGCCTGCCGGCGAGGTCCGTGACGAGGAGGTAGGGGGCGCCGGCCGTGGCGCGGGCGGCGATCTGCCCGGCGGTGGAGTCGATCGCGACGATCGGCGCGGTCAGCAGTTCCAGGCCGGCGGAGGGGAAGAAGGACAGCCGCCGGATACCGCGGTCCGCGCCGAGGAAGTCCTCCACGAAGGCGTCGGCCGGGCGGGACAACAGCTCGGCGGGCGGCGCGAACTGGGCGAGTTTGCCCCCGGTGCGCATCACGGCGACCATCGTGCCGATCTTGACGGCCTCGTCGATGTCATGGGTGACGAAGACGATCGTCTTGCCCAACTCGTCCTGGATCCGCAGGAGTTCGTCCTGGAGACCCTTGCGGACCACCGGGTCGACGGCGGAGAACGGCTCGTCCATCAGCAGTACCGGCGGATCGGCGGCGAGGGCCCGCGCGACCCCGACGCGCTGCTGCTGCCCGCCGGACAGCTGGTAGGGGTACCGCTTGGCGAGCGCCGCGTCCAGGCCCACCCGTTCCATCAGCTCCCGGGCCCGCGCCCGCGCCTTCTCCTTGCCCCAGCCGAGCATGCGGGGCACGGTGGCGATGTTGTCGATGATCGTGCGGTGCTGGAAGAGACCGGCGTTCTGGATGACGTATCCCATGGACCGGCGCAGTGTGTTGACGGGCTGCTTCTGGACGTCCTCGCCGTCGAGGAGGATGGTGCCCTCGCTCGGCTCGACCATCCGGTTGATCATGCGCAGGGTCGTCGTCTTCCCGCAGCCCGACGGCCCGACCAGGACGGTGATCGAGCGGTCGGGAATCTCCAGCGAGAGCCGGTCGACCGCCACCGTGCCGTCCGGGTATCGCTTGGTGACTGCATCTATCCGTATCAAAACGCCGAATACCCTTCGGGTCTGGCAGGAGTTGCCCGGTTTCGGCCAGTGGTGCGGGCCGTTGGGGGGAGAGTCTAGACGGCTTGTGGTGCGGCGACTCGCCGGACGAGGGCGCCGGAGGCGGCCCCGCTGTGGACCGCCTGTGAGTCCGCTGATTCTCACCTCGTCCTCAGGACGCGCTCAGGGATCCCCCAGAGACCGCCCGGATGGTCACTGACATCACTGTGGGACCACCGCCCGGAGCACCTGGAGTACGTGTCATGACGACCCTCGCCCCACCGCCCGCGCCGACCGCCCCGGACGGCGGGCGCCGCCACCACGCGGCCCCGACGGCCGGC
>NZ_JBSFTY010000170.1:0-4850 GCF_053591515.1 Streptomyces sp. NPDC003011 | reverse complement strand
GGCGCGGTGCGGGCCCGGCTCGCGCGGGGGCGGGGGCGGGGGCGGGGCCGGGGCCGGGTACGGACGACCGCACGGGCCCCGGACACCTCCGGCCACGACACGTACGGCGCCCGAACGCCGTCCGAATGATGAACGGCGTCCCCGCGCTGGTCCAGGGGGCGGGGAGAACCGTACGACCGGCCGGGGTCGGCCGGGGCGGCGAACGCCCCCGCGACCACTGCCGCCGCCGACCGGCCGACCGGCCGACCGCCCCGGGCGTCAGGCGGCGGCGTCCCTCATGACCTGATCCCGCACCTGGCCGCAGCACCGGTTGATCAGCCGGGAGACATGCATCTGCGAGATCCCCAGCTGCTCGGCGATCCGGCTCTGCGTCATGTCCTTGAAGAACCGCATGTACAGGATCGCCCGCTCCCGCTCGGGCAGCGCGGCGAGCCGGGCCTTCACGGCCTCCCGGTCCACCACCGTGTCCAGCGCGGGGTCGGACGACCCCAGCGCGTCGCTGAGCGAGTACCCGTCCTCGCTGCCGGGCAGCTCCGCGTCCAGGGACAGCGCGCTGAAGCTCTCCAGTGCCTCCAGCCCGGCGCGGACGTCGTCCTCGCTCAGCTGCGCGTGGTCGGCGATCTCCGCGACGGTGGGCCGGCGCCCGGAGATGGTCTGGGACAGGTCCTGGGTGGCGAAGCGGACGCGGTTGCGCAGGTCCTGGACCCGGCGCGGTACGTGCAGCGTCCACATGTGGTCGCGGAAGTGCCGCTTGATCTCGCCGGTGATGGTCGGCACGGCGTAGCTCTCGAACGCGTTGCCGCGCTCGGGGTCGTAGCGGTCGACGGCCTTGACCAGGCCGAGGGCCGCGACCTGGCGCAGGTCGTCGAGGCTCTCGCCGCGGCTGCGGAAGCGTCCGGCGAGCCGGTCGGCCATGGGCAGCCAGGCTTCGACGAGCTGTCCGCGCAGCGTGTCGTGCTCGGGTCCCGGCGGCAGCTCGGCCAGCCTGCGGAACGCCTCGGCCGTGTCGGGTGCGTCGTCGTGCGGGTGGTGCTTCGCGCTCACTTGAGTGGGCATGTGCGTCGCAACTCCCTCGGTCGTGCTCGGGGTGGACGGTCACCGTGGGAGTGTGTCCGCGCTGGTGGCGGGCGCGTCCGGGGCGACGGAGCGGCCGCTCCCACGGACGTGCCTCCGGTCCGAAGCACTGTGAGTGCGCCTGCCCCGGGCCCCGCACCGCAAACACCGGGCCAGGTTTTCCGGGCACGCGCCGGGAGACTCGTAGGGCTGCCGCACGTGTCGACCCAGGTCCGGGAGGTCCCTCGATGAGCACCAAGGTCTCCGACCACGTTCTGCAGCGGCTGCGCGAATGGGGTGTGGAGCAGGTCTTCGGCTATCCCGGCGACGGCATCAACGGGCTCCTCGCCGCCTGGGGGCGGGCCGAGAACCAGCCCCGTTTCATCCAGTCCCGGCACGAGGAGATGTCCGCGCTGCAGGCGGTCGGCTACGCCAAGTTCAGCGGCCGGCTCGGCGTGTGCGTGGCGACCTCGGGGCCCGGCGCGATCCACCTGCTCAACGGGCTGTACGACGCGAAGCTGGACCATGTGCCGGTGCTGGCGATCGTCGGGCAGACGCACCGCTCCGCGATGGGCGGCTCCTATCAGCAGGAGGTGGACCTGCACTCGCTGTACAAGGACGTCGCCTCCGAGTTCGTGGAGACGGTGACCGTTCCCGAGCAGCTGCCGAACGTGCTGGACCGGGCGATCCGCACCGCGTACGCGCGCCGCTGTCCCACCGCGGTCATCATCCCGGGCGATGTGCAGGAGCTCGACTACGCGCCGCCCACGCACGAGTTCAAGATGGTGCCCTCCAGCCTGGACCACAGTTCCTGGACGGCGGTTCCGTCCGACGAGTCCCTCCAGCGGGCGGCGGAGATCCTGAACTCCGGTGACAAGGTGGCCCTTCTGGTCGGCCAGGGCGCGGCCGGTGCGCGGGCCGAGGTGGAGCGGGTCGCTCAGATGCTCGGCGCGGGCGTCGCCAAGGCGCTGCTCGGCAAGGACGTCCTGAGCGACGAACTCCCCTACGTCACCGGCTCGATCGGGCTGCTCGGCACCCGCCCGTCGTACGAGCTGATGCGGGACTGCGACACCCTGCTGACCATCGGGTCGTCGTTCCCGTACACGCAGTTCCTGCCGGAGTTCGGCAAGGCGCGGGGCGTGCAGATCGACATCGATCCGCACATGGTCGGGATGCGATACCCGTACGAGGTGAATCTCGTCGGTGACGCGAAGGCGACGCTGCAGCGGCTGATCCTGCTGCTGGACGCGGAGCGCGGCGAGCGTGACTGGTACGAGACGGTGTGCGCGAACGTGAAGCAGTGGCGCGGGGTGATGGAGCGGCGGGCGCTGCAGTCGGCCGACCCGATCAACCCGGAGTACGTGGCGCACGCGCTGGACGCGCTGCTGCCGTCGGACGCGATCGTCACCTCGGACTCGGGGTCGGTGGCGAACTGGTACGCCCGGCACCTGACGATGCGGCCGGGGATGCGCGGCTCGCTGTCGGGGACGCTCGCGACGATGGGCTGCGGCGTGCCGTACGCGATCGGCGCGAAGTTCGCGCACCCGGACCGGCCCGTGATCGCCCTGGTCGGGGACGGCGCGATGCAGATGAACGGCCTGGCCGAGATGATCACGGCGGCGAAGTACCGCGATGTGTGGGAGGACCCGCGGCTGGTCGTGGCGGTGTGGAACAACCAGGACCTCAACCAGGTCACCTGGGAGATGCGGGCCATGGGGGGCGCCCCGTCCTTCCTGCCCTCGCAGCAGCTGCCGGACGTGCGGTACGCGGAGTTCGCCCGCTCGCTGGGTCTGACCGGCGTCCGCGTGGAGAAGCCGGAGGACGTCGAGGCGGGCTGGCGGGCCGCCCTGGAGGCGGACGGCCCCGCGGTGATCGAGTTCCTCACCGATCCGGCGGTGCCGCCGATTCCGCCGCACGCCACCTGGGACCAGATGGAGGCCACGGCCGCCTCGATCCTCAGGGGCGACGCGGACGGCGCGTCCATGGTCAGGCAGGGCCTCAAGGCGAAGGTGCAGGATTTCCTGCCGGGCCGGGAGAAGAGGTGAACGGACGTGCCGGGCGCGGCTGATGGGTATGCTTTCCGCGCCGTCTCGTCATGATCCCTGAACCGGAGTCCACCGTGCCCGACACCCGGCTGTCCGCAGTGCCCTCGCTCCTGTCGGCCCTGGCCGCCGGCGCGCTGCTCGTCGGCTGCTCGGCCGAGGTCAGCGTCGGGTCGGCCACGCCCAAGATGTCCGCGGACAAGCTGGCCACCACGGTCTCCGAGAAACTCGCCGCCACCACGGGCCGGCCGAAGCCGGACATCGCCTGTCCCGAGGACCTCGTCGGCGAGACCGGGACCACCACCCGGTGCACGCTCACCGCGGACGACGGCAGCACCTTGGGCGTCACGGTCACGGTGACCTCGGTCGAGGGAGACCTGATCAACTTCGACCTCAAGGCGGACGACACCGCTTCCCCCGCGCCGAACTGACACCGGCGGCAGGACCGCGAACCGGGTCAGGAAGCCTTTTCCCGTCGTGCCACCGGAGCGACCGGGGCGATGGGGCTCACCGGGGCGATGGGGCCCACCGGAGACGGGGCGGCGGACGGTTCGAGCCCGTCGGTCTCCTCCCCCGGCAGCAACAGGTCCTCGTACCGGCCCAGCGCCAGCATCACGCCGAGCATGAGGAGCGGGATGATCACAGCGAGCACCGCCATGGCCTGTCCTTCTGCAGGAATGTGCGCGGGGGGCCTGAGCCGGGTCTCCCGCCATTCGGGGCGCAAACCCCGTGTCGGCGTCCGGTCCTCGGGTACGCGGTGGCCACCCCCGAAGATCTGGAGGGAGACATGCAGCGAGGCAGCGACCGGCTGAGCCGTCACCGTGACGACGAGATGAAGCACGAACTGCAGGGTCTGCTGCGGTCCGGGCACCCCACCCGGAGCGAGGAGTGGCACGACCCCGAGCCGACCGCCGACGACGATCCCGAGATCGCGGGCGGGCCGGTGGCACCGGGCCGCGCCGGGGCGTCACTGGCGGCGGTCCGGCTGGAGCTGGCCCGGATCCTGGGCCGCAGCTCGTTCCCCGCGAGCTCCGGGGACCTGGTGCACGTCCTGCGCCGGAAGAACGCCCCCGACACCCTGGTCGAGGCACTGGAGCGGCTGCCGCGCAAGGACCGCTACGCCAACGTCCAGGAACTCGCGCGGGCAGTGACCCGGAGGGAGGGCCGGCAGTGACGGCCGACTTGGTGAAAGACGTGATGACGCCGGGTGTGGTGGCCGTCCGCCCGGACTCCTCGCTCGTCGAGGCCGCGCAGTTGATGCGCGCGCAGGACATCGGCGACGTCCTGGTGGCGGACGGGCAGCACGTGGTCGGGGTGCTCACCGACCGGGACATCACCGTGCGGGCCGTCGCCGACGGCGTCGATCCGCTGACGGTGAGCGCCCAGTCGGTGTGCACACCGGACCCGGTGATCGTGTCCCCCGACGACCCGGTGTCGGCGGCGGTCGCGCTGATGCGGGCGCACGCCGTACGGCGGCTGCCGGTCGTCGAGGACGGGCTGCCGGTCGGGATGGTGAGTCTCGGCGACCTCGCCGAGGCCCAGGACCCGGACTCGGCGCTCGCCGACATCAGCCGGGCCGCACCGGACACCGCGCGGGAGAGCAACGGACGGGAGACCCTGTGAGACAGGGCCCCGACCAGGCCGCCGGGACCGCCGTCGTGGCCGGCGGGGACCCCCCGACGGCTCGTACGGCGTCGGCTCGTGCCGCGTCCGCGGCCGCTGCCGCTGCCGCTGCCGCGCGGCCGGTCTGCGGCC
>NZ_JBSFTY010000169.1:0-5609 GCF_053591515.1 Streptomyces sp. NPDC003011 | reverse complement strand
CTACCTCGCCGGCCTTCATCTACGGGCCTCAATGATCTGGATCAGAGATCTCACCCGGACCACCCCCGTGATCACGACTCGATACGCGCCCTAGTGCTGATGGGCGGCCTTGGGGCCGGCGCCTACATGCTGCGCCGCCGCAGCATGCGTGGCAACGCCTGACCTCATGGACTGACGTGTCACAGTGTGCGGCTGCGGCTGTTTTCTCGGGGAAAGCACCGCAGCCGCCCGCTGCCGGGGACGGACCTGCTGTGTGGTCCGACTTCGCTGACTGAGGTGCGCTACGCCGTGAAGTCTTCTCCACCGGTCGTCTCGGGACCCTCGTGGCGGGCCCGTATGCCGCGCCACCTCCTCCCGATCGGGCTCACGCCGCTTGCCCTGGCCATGGTCGCGCTCAGCTGGACCGGCCCGGCAAGCACGCCTCCTCCGGCCGCCCCAGCGCATCTGGCGAGCCAACGCGCGACGCCCGCGCCGAAGGTCGAGACCCGGGGTACGGCGGCGGGCCCGTCGTTGCCCCGGTCGGCGCCCACGCGGCTGCTCATCCCCAGCATCGATGTGGATGCGCCCTTCACCGATCTGGCCATCGGCCCCTCCGGGCGACTGGACTCACCACCGCCCGACGAGACGAACCTGGTCGGCTGGTTCGCAGCCGGCCCCTCCCCGGGAGAGCGCGGCACTGCCACCGTCGCCGGCCACCTCGACACCACGACCGCGCCCGCAGTCTTCGCCTCCTCAGCGCCCTGTCCCCGGGCAGCGGCGTCAACATCGTCCGTAAAGACGGTTCCACCGCGTCATTCGCCGTCGACGCCCTCGACAACTTCCCACAGGACAAGTTCCCCGACGACCTCGTCTACGTCGACACCCCCGACGCCCAGCTGCGCCTGATCACCTGCGGCGGCAGCTACGACCACAGCAAGAAGCGGTACACCGAGAACACTGTGGTCTTCGCCCACCTCACGACCCCTGCCACCAAGAAGGAGTGATCGCGGTCAGGCAGGTGGTAGGGGCGGGCTGCGTCGTGAACCGGACATCGTGTGACTCCGCCGAAGCCCTGACCGGCTTCCTGCCCCGGCGGCCGGTCGCGGCTGCGGTTTCGACCTTGGGCAGGGACCAATCCATCGTTCCCCGGGGATCGGATTACGCCTGAGATGTCTGACCTCGGAGGGTCTTTGTGGAAGAAGTCGTGCGAATCGGTGCAGACCGATCGGCGGAGCCGGATCTGCAAGAGCTGGTGAGCCGGGTCGCCGTCGGCGACGAAAAGGCCTTCGCCAAGGTCTACGACGCCGTGGCCGGGCCCGTCCTCGGGGTCGTCCGTGCGGTCCTGCGCGACCAGGCACAGTCGGAGGAAGTCGCCCAGGAAGTGCTGGTGGAGATGTGGCGCACGGCGCCCCGCTACCGCCCGGACCGGGGCACGGCAATGAACTGGATCCTGACCCTGGCACACCGCCGGGCGGTCGACCGGGTGCGTTCCGCCGAGGCCGCGGCCGCCCGCGATCACAAGGCGGCGCTGCTGGACCGCACACCTGAGTACGACGAGGTGATGGAGCAGGTCGAGGCACGACTGGAACGGGAGCAGGTACGGCGCTGCCTGCGCACGCTGACGGAACTCCAACGCCAGGCCGTCACGCTCGCCTACTACAAAGGCCTGACCTACCGCGAGGTGGCGCAGGCGCTGACGCTGCCGCTGGGCACCGTGAAAACCCGACTGCGCGACGGACTCATCCGGCTGCGCGACTGCCTGGGGGTGAGCGCATGACCAGCGCCGATCTGCACTGCATGACGGGTGCCTATGCCCTGCACGCGCTGCCAGAGGACGAGCGCCAAGCCTTCGAACGCCACCTCGCGCACTGCGAGCCGTGCGCGCAGGAGACCGCGGAACTGGCCGCCACCGCCGCCCGCCTCGGACTCGCCGTGTCCGCAGCCCCCCGCCCGGTGCTGCGGGAACAGGTGCTGCGCCGCATCACCACGGTGCGGCAGGTGGCACCCAGAGCTCCGGTTCCCGGCCGCCCTGGCGGCGCTGTCCGGCGGGCACGTCTGGTGTCGCGGTGGGCGCTGGCCGCCTGCCTCGTGGCGGCTGCCGGGCTTGGAGGCGCGACGGTGTGGCAGCACGAACGCGCCGACGAGGCCCAGCAACAGGCCCAACGCGCCGAACGGGACACCGGCGAAATCGCCGCGGTGCTCACGGCACCGGATGCCAGGTCCCGCACCGCGCGCCTGGCCGGTGGCGCCACCGGCACCGTCGTCGTCTCCGACAGCCGGGACAAGGCCGTCTTCCTCACCTCCGGGATGGACCGCCCACCGGGCGGGAAGGTCTACCAGCTCTGGTTCGACGACGGCGGCACCATGCGCTCCGCCGGCCTGATGGACCCAGACCGCACCGACCAGGCCGTCCTGATGAACGGAGCCGTCGACGAAGCGGCCGGCATGGGCATCACCATGGAACCGGAAGGCGGTTCGAAGCAGCCCACCTCAGATCCGATCGCCCTGATGGCTTTCCCTGTCTGAGGAACCGGGAGCCCCGCTACACCAGGCGGGGCTCCTGCTGTGACCTGGCTGCGCCCCTGGCCGACAGGGAGAAGACGACACTGCCTGGGCTTCATGCGTCACGGCCGGGACTGATGGAGAACAGCCTTGACCCGAAGAACTGCTCACTGCAGCAGGCCGGTTGCCGCGCGCGGTCCTGCAGTTCACGGGCCCCCAGGCCGGGCGGGCGCACCCGGCGCCGGTGTCGGGTGCGGGGCCGTTCCTAGTCCGGCATGTACTGGCCGGCCTGTACGGGCAGCGTTGCGCAACTGGCGTATATCCGTTGCCCCGGAGCCTGCGGATTGGTCACAAAAAGAGTTTCCCTCAATCGGGTGAGCGACCAATCCGCCGTCTCTTCGGGGCCGGATTCCCCACGTGACGGACGACGAGAAGAAACCACAGCGGAAGCACCGCACCTGGGTGCGCATCGGACTCGGCGCGCTCAGCGGCGCGCTGACCGGTTTCACCGCGCTGGCTGTCGCTGAGCTGGTGTCGGTATGGGTGCGTCCGCAGGCCGGCCCAGTCGTCGCCGTCGGCAGCGCGGCGATCGATCGCACACCCGCTCCTGTGAAGGACTGGGCAATCCGCAATTTCGGCACCAACGACAAATTGGTGCTGCAGCTTGGAATTCTTGCCGTACTGGCCGTGTGCGCGCTCGTTGTGGGGGTTGTGGCTCTGCGGTATCGGCGCTGCGGCGCGGGCGGGGTGCTGTTGTTCGGCGTGGTCGGTGCGGCGGCGGCTCTCAGCCGGCCTGATTCTGCCGGCCTGACCGACGCGCTGCCGTCCGTGGCGGGGGCCGTTCTCGCAGCAGTTCTTCTGTACGCCCTCATCGGTCGGCTGGAGCTCCGCGAGCCCGGCCCGCAGCAGTGGGACCGAGCTGATGCCGCACAGGGCGACGCCTCTGCGGGTTCGAACTGGGATCGCCGTGGCTTCGTGATCGCGGCGAGTGCCGCTGCCGTCGCATCGGCCGGGGCAGGCGCAGCGGGGCGTGCCCTGAACGGTTCGGGCAGCCGGGACGCGCTCGCCTCACGCAAGAACGTCACCCTGCCACGCCCGGCTTCTCCTGCCGCTCCGGTTCCCAGGGGCGCGCAGCTGAGGCTCCCCGGCGTCAGCGCCTTCATGACGTCGAACCAGGACTTCTACCGGGTGGACACCGCACTCATCGTCCCGAAGGTCGATGCGACCACCTGGAGCCTGCGCATCCACGGCAAGGGAGTCTCGCGCCCGCTCACCCTCACCTTCGAGGACCTGCTGCGGCGTGAGCTGATCGAACGGGACATCACGCTCACCTGCGTGTCCAACGAGGTCGGCGGCCCATACGTCGGCAACGCCCGCTGGATCGGCGTACGCCTGGCCGATGTACTGGCCGAGTGCGGAGTGAGGCCTCCGTCGAAGGGCGGACCGGCCGACCAACTGGTGGCGCGCTCCGTGGACGGCATGACCCTCGGTACCCCGGTCGAAGACGTCATGGACGGCCGCGACGCCCTCCTCGCCATCGGGATGAACGGCGAACCCCTGCCCTTCACACACGGGTTCCCGGTCCGCATGGTGGTGCCGGGCCTGTACGGCTACGTCTCCGCCTGCAAGTGGATCACCGACATCGAACTGACCACGTTCGACGCCTACGACACCTACTGGATCAAACGCAAGTGGGCCCGCAAAGCCCCGATCAAGACCCAGTCCCGGATCGACACTCCCAAGCCCTTCGCCCGCCCCAAGGTTGGCACCGTGATGGTCGCCGGAGTCGCCTGGGCCCAGCACCGCGGCATCGACAAAGTCGAGATCCGCATCGACGACGGCCCCTGGCAGCAGGCCCGGCTCGCGGCCGAGGACTCACGCGACACCTGGCGCCAGTGGTCCTATCCCTGGCAGGCCACCAAAGGCGGGCACACCCTGACCGTGCGTGCCACCGACCGTACCGGTGCGGTTCAGACCGACAAGCGCACCCGTACCGTCCCCGACGGTGCCAGCGGCTGGCACTCCGTAGTGGTCACCGTCGATTGACTTTCACGTCACCACAAGCCACTTCCCATGAATGCAGCTCTTGCTGCACCCATCAAAGGAGAAGCATCAATGAACACGCGTATTCGTCGCATCGCCATGACCGTGACCGCTGCCGCCCTACTGCCCCTGGCTCTGAGCGCATGTTCCGACAACAGCAGCGACTCCGCCGCATCCGACTCCTCCACCGCGGCGTCGGCCCCGGACACCACGGCCGACGACAGCATGCAGGACTCCGACAACGCCGATGCCGCGGACAAGCCGTTCGGCCCCGCATGCGCCTCGGTGCCCAACGACGGGGCCGGTTCGTTCGACGGCATGGCCAAGGACCCGGTCGCCACCGCCGCGTCCAACAACCCCGCCCTGTCCACGCTGGTGACCGCGGTGAAGAAGGCGGGCCTGGTCGACACCCTCAACAACGCCGAGAACATCACGGTGTTCGCGCCGACCAACGACGCCTTCGCCAAAATCCCGAAGGCCGACCTCGACAAGGTCCTCAATGACAAGGCACAGCTGACGAAGATCCTCACCTACCACGTGGTCGGCCAGAAGCTGGCACCGGCGGACCTGGACAACGGCTCCTTCGCCACCCTGGAGAAGTCCAAGCTGACCACTTCCGGCTCAGACCAGTCCTACACGGTCAACGACTCCGCCAAGGTGGTCTGCGGCGACGTCAAGACCGCCAACGCCAACGTCTACATCATCGACACCGTCCTGATGCCCGCCAGCTGACACGCAGCCGGGACCACGGGCCAGAGCACGGCATTCGGTCTTGGCAACCGGCCTTTGTGACGGGGCAATAGGGGTGGTCGGGGGGGGTGCCTCTATGTCCTTCGTCAAGGCACCCCTGTCGGGTTTGGGGTGATTCGGTCTTGCTGGGGTCATGCGGCGAGCTCGACGTCCGTGGGCGTGCGGGATTCGTAGAAGGTGCCGTCTCGGAGCATGGCGAACAGGACGCTGATGCGGTGGCGGGCGAGGCGGAGGAGGGCCTGGGTGTTTGTGTCCTGAACGCGAAAGGGATCTGTTTGTAGGGCAGCTCCCAGAAGCGATGCTGTGCGAGAGATGAAGGTATGGCCCTTCGAAGT
>NZ_JBSFTY010000168.1:6040-6259 GCF_053591515.1 Streptomyces sp. NPDC003011 | reverse complement strand
CAGTTGCACTCGTGTCACGCAAGACGGTCTATCGGAACGGACCGCGCCGCGAAGGCGCATCACGCAAATTGATCACGACTCGATACGCGCCCTAGGCCCCCGGCAGCCGTCGAGCCGGAAGAGGCCAGACCGCCACCGCCGGTGTGCATGCCACCCTTGGGCTTGTCGTACTTGCCGCCGTCGTACTTGCCGCCGTCGTACTTGCCCTCGTCCTTCCCG
>NZ_JBSFTY010000168.1:0-5941 GCF_053591515.1 Streptomyces sp. NPDC003011 | reverse complement strand
TGACTCGTGGTCCTTCTTGTCCCAGTCCTCACCACCCACAGCGGCCAGCAGACCACCACCGGTGTGCATGCCACCCTTGGGCTTGTCGTACTTGCCACCGTCGTACTTGCCCTCGTCGTACTTGTTCTCGTCGTACTTGCCCTCGTCCTTCCCGGACTCGTGGTCCTTCTTGTCCCAGTCCTCACCACCCACAGCGGCCAGCAGACCACCACCGGTGTGCATGCCACCCTTGGGCTTGTCGTACTTGCCGCCGTCGTACTTGTTCTCGTCCTTCTTGGACTCGTGGTCACTGCTGTAGGAACGGTCGTCCTTGTCCCAGTCTCCGGCGCTGGAGGCGTAGGCACCGGGGGCTGCGATGGCGAGCGCTGCCGTGACAGTGGCCGCGGCCAGGAAAGTGCGAGCTGAGCGCATGAGAGGATCCTTCCGTCGCGGCCGGCGTCAGCTGACATGCTGTCGGCTTGTGGTACCGCAGCGGCGACGTGGCTAATGTCAGTCAGATACGTGCCGCCCACCACTCGGGCGGGTATCCGAGTGACGATCTGTCCGGTGAACGGGCGAAACTCGGACGTGTTCCTGCTTTTGCGGGCCCAGATACTGCTGGGACGGACAGGTATGGACTCCACGGCCCAGGCGCGTCACTCGCCCGGTGCGTCAGCTTGGGCTGCCCGTCACGTTGAACAGGTCGAACGTGCACGAGGTTCAGGACCCTACGCCGGGAATCTCCCTTCCCTTCATGCCCCGCCGTCGGCCAACTCACCCGCTCCAGGACCCCGTTCGAAGCAGACCGAGCACACGAGCGGATAGAGAACGGCCAGTGAGCGACCCGATGTACGAGATGCCGATACCGGCGGGCTGGGGCATCCATCTGGTGAGCTGCCGTTGGGTGTGTATGCGGCCCTACGGTCGATCAGTGACCCATTCACAGGTAACAGGTCGGCGCTCAAGAAGTGAGGGAAATGATACCCAGGGGCTCCGTAGTGGGCTGCCTTGAGCCACCGGGGGGTTCCACGGTGATGCCGACGGCGACGGCGCCAGCAAGCGGGCCTTCCAGAAGGCGTGCACTCTGTTTCATTTCACCTTGCAAGAGGCCCGCAGGGCGCAGAGCGCCCGTATCGGCGGCGTACCAGAGTTCGTAGACCTTGTTCCCGGTCAGAACCGGCAGACCCTGGGCGGTGAAGACGGCGCTGCCTTGAGCCCTGGAGACGACAACCGCGGCAGTGGCCCGGCCGGTCAGTTCTGCCGTGTGCAGCGTGGCGTCGGGTGCGGTGACAACGTCGGTGAGTGCCTCGTTGGTTGAGCGGGCCTGGGCGGCTTGGGCACGGGCGTCTTCGGCTTTGGAATGCTGCCAGATGGCGGTTCCGCCGAGGGTGGCGACTGCTGCGATGCTCGCGGCGAGAATGAAGTGCAGAGCGCGGCGGCCGGCTGTGTGGGTGCGGTGGCGAGGGCGGTCCTGGGAAACGCGGGTGATGGCGTCCAGCGTGCTGGCCCGCAGGCGCGGCGGTACCGGCGTGGCATGCACCGCGGCCAGAGAGGCGGTGGCCTCTTGCAGCGAAGCGACCTCGTGACCGCATGTCTCGCAGCTGGCCAGATGGTTTTCGAAGGCGGCTTCCTCGGCCGGCGGCAGAGCGTGCAGGACGTATGCGCCGAGCGCGAGGTGCGGATCCTCCTGGAGTGTCATGTTGTCCCCTCCAGGCAGGCACGCAACTGCTGCAGACCTGCACGCATGCGGGACTTCACGGTGCCTGTAGGGGTGTTCAACGCCTCAGCCACCTCATGATGGGTCAGGCCCTGGTAGTAGGCGAGTACCAGGGGAACGCGCTGGAGCCGGGCCAGGGAGGCCAGACAGTGGTAGATGCGCCGCTGTTCGTCGTGGGTCAGGACGGTCTCTGAGACTTGGTCGAAGTCCCGGTCGGCAAGGAGCGAGGAGGCGCGCTGTTCGCGTTCCTTACTGGCCTGGGCGGTGCGCACCCGGTCCACCGTGCGGCGGTGTGCAAGGGTGAGCACCCAGGCTTTGGCCGTTCCTCGTTGGAGGTCGTAGCGGTCCGCGGTGCGCCAGACTTCGATCATGACGTCCTGGGTGACCTCCTCGGCCTGGGCCCGGTCGCGCAGGATGCGGCAGGCCAGTCCCATGACGGTCCCGCTGAACGCGTCGTAGACCTCCGCGAACGCTTCCTTGTCGCCTTCGGCGACACGAGGCAGCAGCTCCTCCGCTCGTGTGCCGGGCTCGGATCGGCGCAGCAAACTCCGCTCCCCTCGTACGTTGCGCTGCGATCCGGGGTGTGCCCGCAGCCCTGTGTGCCGTGTTCGACTTTGGCACCGGCTGCTGCGGGGCGCAGGGCGGCATAGGCGTGCGGGTGACATCGGTGCCGGGCCATGGACCGGACATTGCCCCTGTGGTCTAGCCCGTCTCCAGCCCGAGCAGGACGTGTACCGTCTTGCCTCCGAGTGCGGGGACGACCCGGACTTGTGCACCGAGCCGGCAGACGATCTCCATGCCGAAGCCGCCATGATCGCCCGCGCTTGCCCGTGCGTGAAGATCGGGGAGCTCTTCGCTGTGGTCCGCAACGGCGATGTCCAGTTGTCCGCCCTGGATGGTGAGGGTCAGCAGGCACGAGTCATGGGTGTGACGGACCGCATTGGTGACCAGCTCGGAGACGATAAGCACGGCGTCCGCGATACGGTCCGGCCGATCGGCGGTCTTCAGCCACCGCTCGGTGATGTGGCGGGCCACAGCCGGGGCGCGCTGGCCGCAGGGCAGAGCGACGGCGCGGCGCCCGGTGACCGGCAGCGAAGCGATAGTGGACATAACAGCCCCCTTTAGGGCTTCAGTAGATATTTCCTCTGTGGAGGTAGTTCGTAGCCGTAGGCCAGACGGATGGCATGAGGCGCGGCTCGGACCCGGCAGGCGCGGCCGCAGCCTGGGCAGGATGCCCGGCCGTGTCTGTATCGCACGCCGGACGCGCCGACCCGCCGGATAGCCGATTTGCTTTCTTTTGTGCTTCGTCATCCGGCGTGCCGTTGGCTCCGAATCCCTGATGTCCGACACAACAAGGCAGCGAATGCAGTTCGTGTCACGTATCTGCCGCACCGTCTCGCGGCTGCAGAAGACAGGATCGGCTCAGCTCACTCCTCGTTGTGTTCGCCAATGCTCTGGCAAGGAGATTCGTGCGATGACAGCATCCATGCGAGTCCGGCGGCTGGTGGCTGGAACGGCCGCCACAGGGCTGCTGGCCGGAGGTGCCGCTCTCGGCATGTCCACAACGGCCAACGCGGCCCCCGCCCCCTCTTCCGTCACCAGCGTGGTGACCGGTGACCATCACGACCGCCACGACAAGTGCGAATGGAAGAAGGGACACTCGGAGAAGAAGTGGGTCAAGGGCCACTGGGAGAAGAAGCACGTCCACCACAAGACCTGGCACAAGGGCCACCACGACAAGCACGGCACCTGGCACCAGGACTCCTGGGAGCACCACTACACCTACAAGTGGATCTATATCCCCGGCCACTGGGACCACCACTGGGTCAAGGGCCACTGGGACTGCAAGCACCACTGACACCCACGTGAGGTGAGGGTCAGGGCCGCCACAGACCCTGGCCCTCACCTGTGCCCTGCAGGCACCTCGCGGTTGCCCACTGGCCGACTCACCGACCGCTCAAGTCCTCCACTCCCCTCAAACCGCCACCGTCAACGGCACCTCACCAAATGGATCACCTCACCGATCTACCAGGTCACCGACACTTCGGGCGCCATCGCCGACCGCAGGGGGAGGTGCCCACCGCGCTGGTTGCTGCGCTACGGCACTGGCGTACTGCCGGAGTACCACGGCAACGGCCTCGGTCGCGAGATGAAGGCCGAGTCGAGGTCGTCGTCGCGCAGCCAGGTTCCCCGGATGGCGGTGACGATGTCGTCCGGGCCGATGGCGGGGAGCTTAGTGCCCTGTGCTTGCTGATCACGTAAGCATGGATACAGAATGAATAGTCACAAATGGCCCCCTTCAGGAAGGGGGCTCCATACCGATGACCTCCCAGAACCATCCGCCACCGACCGGTGGTAACAGCCAGACGCCAGGACCCGCGGGGCGACCCGCGAAGAAGCGTCGCCGCCTGATGCCACGCTGGCGGTGGTTCACCTGGCTCATCCCTCCTTGCCTTCAACCTGATCATGTTGATCTGGGCGATCACCGGCGTATCGACAGCGGAAAGCTGCGAGGGGCTGACCGGGGACGCGCTCACGACGTGCCAGGCCGGCCAGGTCGGCACCGGTATCGGAGTCGGCCTGCTCATCCTGCTCTGGGCCCTTGGCGACATCATCCTGGGCGTCCTGTGGCTGATCACCAAGCCGCACACCCGGTACTGCCCGGCGTGCGACAACAAAATCCGCAAGGGCGCCGTGCAGTGCCCGGAGTGCGGATTCGACTTCCGCCAGGCAGCGGCCGCCAAGCCTGGCCGGGGACGTCAGGAACCGTAGACCGCCTCATGACCTTTGCACGGCAAGGCTCATGGTGACGACCTGGCCGCCAGTGCGATCTTCAGTGCCCGCGCGGTACGACGGGCGGATTACTGGGGGCGGCGGCCGGTGAGGGCACCATCGGGGTCGTCGGGCAGGGCAATGCGGGCGGTGATGCGTTTGCCGACCGGCTCACGCTGGACCTCGAAGCCCTGGGCGACGGCCATGACGATCTCCAGGCCGTGCTGCCCGACCCGGCCCGCATCCGCGGCCCGCGCCATCGGCAGCACGGGCTCGCTGTCCCACACGATGATCTCCACCAAGTCCCCGGCGATGCGCAGCTCCATCAGCACCGGCCCGGGCGCGTACTTGCAGGCGTTGGTAACCAGCTCACTGACCACCAGCTGGGTCAGGTCCATAGCGCGCGCGGACACCGGCAGGCCGTGCTCGGCCTGCACGCGGGTGAGGAAGTCCACCGCGCGGTGGCGTGCCTCGGCAATGACATGCCCGTCACCGTCCAGGGCGATGGTGTCCTGGATCGGAGGGGCGTCGCCAGGCATGACGCTGTCCTCACCATCGGGGACTGATTCCGCCGGTTCCACCCTTCTCCCCCGTCCATCCGGCTGCACTTACCCCGGATGCTGCCTCGCATGGCGAGCCCGGTCACACAAAGGACCGAACGGGTGTTCACCGTAGTATCAGGGCAGGCTGCCAACGCACGTCGTACCGGGGCCGCGTCTCCCACAGCGAGTACCTGCGAGGAACCGCGACAGACACCCACAGAACAGCCCGGCCCGGCCTGTCCATCGGTCACACCGCCATCGACGGCATCCGGGTCCTCACCCTGCACGGCGAGATCGACCACGACGTCAAAGACGAACTCAGCAAGGCCCTGCTGTCCTTCGACAGCGCGACGCCGCCGCGGACCGTAATCGACCTCAGCGGCATGACCTTCATGGACTCCAGCGGCATCAACGTAGCCGCTTCCAGCGAGTCGGGGCTGCTGACCTGGGACTTCCTCATCCTCGGCCTCCGCTCACACCACAGTGATCAGTAGCGCGGACACCAGCAGAGCGGTCTGATGCAGGGCCTGATCGGTCAAATACATGCCGTTCATCCCGCCCGCTTTCAGCTCCGCGAACCCCTTCGAGCCGTAATGCTCCAGGAGCCACCTGACCAGCCACCGGCGATCGAAGAACGCGTGCGTGATCGCCGAGACGCCGAACCCGGCCACGGGCGGCGAGGCGGGCGTCGACCTCGGCGGAGCGGGCAAGGTCGTCCAGGACCTCGCCCGGCCGTGAGGTGCGGCGTCTCTCGACCGCCTTGACCCCGCGACGCCGGGGTGATCCAGCCGAGAGGGCCTAGCTGTTCTGTCCGGGGAGGTTGTGGACGGGTGAGGCAGGTCTCGGCTGAGGGATCTTGAAACAGGTGAGGGCCTTCCGGTTCGGTGTGGATTGCGACGTCTACACCAACAGAAAGGCCCTCGTGCCCCAC
>NZ_JBSFTY010000167.1:0-6324 GCF_053591515.1 Streptomyces sp. NPDC003011 | reverse complement strand
CGCAACCTCGAACGGTACGTCGAGAACGGCGGCACCCTCGTCGTCTCGTACTTCTCCGGCATCGTCGACGAGCACGACGCCGTCCACGAGGGGCCGTCCCGGTACGGGCAGGGAAGGGCGGCCCGGGCGGATTCAGTCGCCCGTGGCGATGTCCTGCCGCACGGGATCCGAAGACCGTGCCGTCTGTGTGGCGGTGAGGCTGCCGAGCAGCGACAGCGCGTGCGCGGAGGGGCTGCCGGGCGCGGCCTGGTAGACGACCAGTTGCTGACCCGGCGCGCTGTTGATGGTCAACGACTCGTAGTCCAGGGTGAGTTCCCCGACGGCCGGGTGCCGGAAGCGTTTGGTCTCGTGCCTCTTGCGACGGATGTCATGACGCGCCCACAACGTACGGAACGCCTCGCTCCTGAGTGACAACTCGCCCACCAGCTCGATCAACTGAGGGTCGTCGTAGTCGGTTCCCGCGGCATCGCGCAGCCCGCCGACCGCGTTGGCGGCGACCTGGTCCCAGTCCGGGTAGAAGTCCCGGGCGTCGGGGTCGAGAAAGACGAGCCGCATCAGGTCCCCGCTGTAGGTGTGGCCGGCGAACAGGGCAGCACCCAGGGGGTTGTGCGCCAGCACCTCCATACAGCGCCCCAGAACCACGGCGGGTGTGCCGGTCCAGCTGTTCATCATCCGCAGCAGAGCGGGACCCACCCGCTGACGCCGGCTGTTCCCGCGGGGACGTCCCGGCACCGGCCGGGCCAGCCGGTGCAGATGGGCGGCCGCCTCGTCGTCCAGCAACAGTGCCCGGGCCAGCGCGTCGACCACCTGTACCGAAGGATTGCGCTCGCGCCCCTGCTCCAGGCGCACGTAGTAGTCGGTGCTCAGGCCGGCCAGCATGGCCACTTCTTCGCGGCGCAGGCCCGCCACACGACGGTGGCCGACCGTGGGCACGCCCTGCTCCCCGGGCCGCACCAGAGCGCGTCGGGCCCGCAGGAACTCTCCCAGAAGGTTGGCGTTGTCCATGCCGTCGACAGTAGACCCGCACCGCACCCGACACGGCTGCGCAAGGTGGCCGCGATACTCCTACGTTCGCCGCGCCAGGGCGCTGGTCCCGCCGGTCCGGAGGCTGCGGCCAGGTCGGTCAGCGGCGGTCCGGGCCGCGGGCATCCGGCGTCCGGCGTGGCGTGCCCGGTGAGACGCCGACGGCAGACGCCGGACCCGCGAGGCGGGGGCACCTGTGCCCGTCACCTGGGCGAGTGCCGACTCCGGGTGCCTTCCTCACGGAGCCGGGCCGCGGACGGCGCCTTCGCGCGGGCTCGGGTGTCAAGGGCGCTGCCGCGCAGGCCGGATGACCAACTCGTTGACGTCGACGTCGGCGGGCTGGCTGATCGCGTAGGAGATCGCACGAGCGACGGCGTCGGCCGGGATGGCCGCCGAGCGGTAGGCCTTCATCGCCGCCGCGGCCACCGGATCGGTGATGGTGCCGGCCAGTTCGGACTCAACGACGCCGGGTGAGACGGTGGTGACCCGGATGAACGGCTCGGCCTCCTGCCGCAGCCCTTCCGTGATCGCCCACGCGGCGTACTTCGTGGCGCAGTACACGGCGGCCGTGGGCACGACGGAATAGGCGCCGACCGACGCGATGGTGACGAAGTGCCCGCTCTTCTGGCGCCGGAAGTGCGGCATGGCCGCGGCGATGCCGTGCAGCAGCCCCTTGACGTTGACGTCGAGCATCCGGTCCCATTCGTCCACCAGGAGCGCGTCGAGCCGCGACAGCGGCATGACGCCGGCGTTGTTGACGATCACATCGACGCGGCTCCGGGCCGTGACCGCCTCGTCGACGAACCCGGCCACGTCGGCCCGGTCGGTGACATCGAGACGGCGCACGTCGATGCTGCCGCCGTGAGCTCGGACGCTCTCCGCCAGGCTGGTCAACCGGTCCTCTCGACGCGCACCGGCCACCACATGGTGGCCTTCCGCGGCCAGCCGCCTGGCGATGCCCTCGCCGATGCCACTGGTGGCACCGGTGACGAGCACGACCTTCCGGCCGCCCTGTTCCGTGCTCCCCGAGCTCTCGGTGCTCTCGGTGCTCCCCGTGGGTGTGGTCTCCGAGGGTGTCTGTGTCACCGGGTCCTCCTTGCTCAGCCAGGGCAGCAGCCCCGCTCACGGTTCGTTCACCCGCGAATCTGCCGTGTCTGCGGGAGCGGGAGAAGGACGGGATCCTCCTAGGAGTACGGCACACCCCACGCCTGGCCGACGAGGTGGTGAGCCTGACAACCGAGTGGCCCACGGACGCCGCGCCACGGGAACACACGCGCACACACGTGCCCCGGCCCGTGCCACGTCCAGGTGTTTACGGGGCGCGGGTGAGGCTAGTCGGTTCGTGTGCCGCTGTCCGTCGCCGGAAGCCGGACCGTTCCCGAGGAGAACCGACCGAAGAAGACCAAGTCGACGGATGACGTCCTCGCGGAGAAGGACACCACCGAGGCCGTGAGTGCCCCGACCGGCCCGGCACGTCACCGCGCGTGAGACCGCAGGCCAGGCTTGCCGGCTACTGGGGTCGGCAGTGTTGCCCTGTCCGCCAGTTCGCGGTGGCGGCGGTGATGACGGTGTCAAGCCTGTCCCGGGCGCTCGCCAGATCGCCGATCCTCCTGTTGATACGGTCCCGTTCGGCCGAGAGCCCCTCGAGCAGTTCTGGCGTGGCCTCACCGTTCACGACGCACGGCAGCAACTCCGCGACCGACTTGCTCGCCAGCCCGGCGGCGTACAACTGCTGGATCAGCCGGACACGGTCGACCGCGCTGTCCGGGTAGTGCCTCTGGCCGCTGGGGCTGCGTTCCGAGGCGAGCAGGTGCTGTTCCTCGTAGTACCGCAGCGCCCGAACGCTGACGCCTGCCCTGGTGGCGAGCTCGCCGATGCGCATCACGTCTCCCGATGTGTCCCGGACCATACTTCTTGCCTCTGACGTCAATGTCAGGTTTTAGCGTGTCTCGCACCGGCCTCGTCCTCTCCGCCGAAGCGGGGGAGAGACGGGCGAAAGCAGACATGCGAAAGAGGTATCTTCCCATGACCGCATCGGACACGACGGCCACGGACGTGGCCTTCCCCGCCCCCGCCCCCGTCGTCTCGGTGAAGCCGGTGGTCCTGGAAGCACCGGGCCGTGGCGAGGGCCTGCGGGTGAGGATCTCCGCGCCGGCGACCGGAAGCGAACTGCCGATCGTCGTCCTCTCGCACGGCTTCGGCTCGTCACTGAACGGATACGGCCCCCTGACCGACTTCTGGGCCGCTCACGGCTTCGTGGTGGTGCAGCCCACCCATCTCGACTCCAGGACGGTGGGCCTTCGCCAGGACGATCCCCGCACACCGCGGATCTGGCGTTCGCGCGTCGAGGACATGAAGCGCGTCCTCGACCAGCTCGATCTCCTGGAAGCTGCCGTCCCCGGTCTCGGCGGTCGCCTCGACCGAAGTCGCATCGCCGCGGCCGGACACTCCTTCGGCGGTCAGACGGCGGGCAGTCTGCTGGGCCTGCGCGTCCTCGATCCGGTGAACGGGAAGGAAGAGGACCTGTCCGACTCACGGATCAAGGCAGGTGTGCTGCTCGCCACGGCTGGAAAAGGCGGAGCTGACCTGACACCGTACGCAGCCGAGCACTTCCCGTTCATGAACCCGCGCTTCGCCCACATGACCACGCCGGCCCTCGTCGTCGCCGGGGACAGGGACGACTCCCCGCTGTCCGTGAGGGGACCGGAGTGGATGGCCGACCCGTACTTCCTGAGCCCGGGTGACAAGAGCCTGCTCACCCTCTTCGGGGCGGAACACTCGCTGGGCGGGATCGCCGGCTACGAAGTCCAGGAGACGACGGACGAGAACCCCGAGCGGGTCGCCCTGATCCAGCGGGTCACCTGGGCCTACCTCCGCCATGCACTCGGCATCGAGGACACCGGCTGGGCCTCGGCGCGCAAGGCCCTGTCGGAGAGCGCCGACCCCATGGGACGGATCGATTCCAAGTGAGACGTCGCCGCGCCGCGAGGCTCTCATCGGCTCACCGTGCGAGCACGGCGACGAACCGTCCGGTATCGCGCGCGGGTTTCTCCCTACCGGAGGGACGACGGCTCGGTGGTCAGTCCTGGAGGTCGACGACGACCTTGACGTCGTCGGGCTGGGCCTCGAACGCCCTGGCGGCGTGTGCGAGCGGGACGCGCCTGGTGATCAGGCCTTCCAGCCAGTTCCGGTCCGCCTTCGCCAGGGCCTCGGCGGCTTGCTGGAAGTGACGCAGGTTGGCGTTCACGGAGCCGACCACGGCGTCGTTCTGCAGCACCATCTGCCGGTTGATGCCGCCCGCGTCCACGGTGATGCTGCGGCCGGCGGGCGAGACGCCGGTCAGGCACACCACCCCGTACGAGGCGGTACCCCGCAGTGCGGCGAAGACCAGGGCACTGGCTCCGGTGGCCTCGATGATGACGTCCGGGCAGACCCTGTCGATCACATGCGCCGCGTCGTCACTGTGGTAGGTGGCCCCGAGGTCCCGTACCAGCGAGGGTTTGGGGCCGCTGGTCACTCGGTCCAGGACGTGCACCTGCAGTCCGCGCTGGGCGCCGAGGAGGGCGGCCAGCAGACCGATCGGCCCGGCACCGGTGACCAGAACGCGTCGTGGCTCGAACCAGGAGCGCCCACCCACACGCTCCACCTGCTCCCATGCCTTGGCCACGACCGAGGTCGGCTCCATGAGCACGCCGACGTGCTCCAGGTGCGGCTGCAGCCTGACGGCGTAGCCGGGCTCCACACACCACAGCTGGGCGCCGTAGCCGTCGATCTCCTTGATGCCGCGCTCGGTGTAGCGGCCGTTGCGGCACATGTCGAACTCCCCATGGGCGCAGGCACCGCAGGGCACGGGGTCGGGCCGGCGCACCACTCCGGCCACCAGGTCACCGGCCGTGAACCCGCTGCCCTGCGGCGCCTGTTCGACCCGGCCGAGTGATTCGTGACCGAGGACGAGCCAGTCGCGGCCGGGCGGCGCCCACCCGTAGCCGCCGCCGGTGATCTCGTGATCCGTCCCGCAGACACCCACCGTCAGGCCGCGTACCAGCAGCTCGCCGTCGGCCGGGGACGGGGCCGGCAGCTGCCGCAGTTCGAGTGAGTTCTGCCGGCCAGGTCGTACGGTCAGTGCGCGCATGGAATGTGCCACCTCTCACCATCGGTCTCAGCCCCGGACGCTTCCTCGTCCTCGGCCTGGGGTTCCATCGACAGCAGCATGGTGACGGCGGTACCCCTCGTACGGACAAGTTCACCTGACATCTGCGCGCCAACCTCAGTCGCGCCGCACTACGTCGCCTGGATGCCGACAGCACCGGGAGGCGCGTCGGCGGCACAAGGCGGCCGAACGGCTGCGCCGCACACGGGTCCTGGTGAACGGTCCGGTACGGGGTGGGCGCGGCGGCCTTGAGACGGCCATGTGACGGCCTGACCGGGCCCCGGCTGCGTCAAGCGGGTGACTCGAGAGTTGCCCCCTGGGACGCCGGTCGTTGGGCCAGACATGATCAAGAAGATTGCCTGTGTCTCCGTCCTGGCCGTTGCTCTCCTGGCATCCGCCCCCGCCGCCCAGGCCGCGTCGGCCCCTCTCCCGTCCGCTGGGGCGCCTGGCGCTGCCCTCCTCGGCGGCCTCCTCGGGTCGCTGGAGGTGGGCAACCCGGCTACGTCCCTTCAGGCACTGCTCCCGTCGGGCGTGCTCGGCGGATGAGGCAGCGCCTGGCCCGCAGGCCGCTCAGCGGGCCCCGCGCTGTGACAGCCGATGATCGGTCGCGGGCGTCAGCGGGCGTCAGTGCGTGTCAGCGCGGGGCGCGAGGCGCCTCTGGATGAGGTGAGACCCTTCGACAGGCTCCGCCTCGCCCGGACGCCCTGCTCCATGCCGGGAACCACCGCTGTTCCCCGCGTCCGTGGACGGATCCACACGGTTGCGCTACGCGTTGACGGGCGGTTCGCCGGCGGCGTCCGCGACGAACGTCTCGGCCGCCGCCGCGTCGACGCCCAGCGAGGACAGCACCCCGGCGCCGTTCTCCTCCTCCAGCAGCCCCAGCAGAAGGTGACCGGTGCTGACACCGTCGTCGTCGAGCCGCAGGGCCGTCCGGAGCGTCAGTTCGAGCGCCTTCTTCGAGCGGGCGTCGTACGGAATCAACACCGGATCGGCGTCGCTGCGCGCCGGCAGGGCGGTCAGGACCGTGTCCCGCGCCTGGCCGGGGTCGACGCCCTGCGCCGGCGACATCGAGGGCGTGGTCCTCCAGTTCGCGGCGATCCTGGCCCGGCCGGAGGCGAAGAGCGGCCTGATGGCGGTCGTCGCGGAGTCGA
>NZ_JBSFTY010000166.1:0-6681 GCF_053591515.1 Streptomyces sp. NPDC003011 | reverse complement strand
ACCTCGCCGGCCTCTATCTCCGCGCCTCCATGATCTGGATCAACGACCTGCTGAAGGCGACTGATTGATCACGACATCACACAGGCCCTAGAGCGGCAGAAGAACGAACAGCCATGTGATCTATGTCATGCATGTGATCAATGATACGCAGAGTGACGATCGGTTGGCGTGACTGCGGGATGTTCCGCCAACGCGCCCACCTCCGAACATGTACCAGAACGCTTAGTGGTCAAAGAAGCCAATCGAGTTCCGTATGTGAACGCCGACCGCTTGACGATCTGCTGCCATCGAACGAGTGTTTGGCGTGTCATGCACTGAGGGTGAACTCGCGTCACTCTGGGGTGCGGCTAACCCGAGGTCCCGAAGGATATGGAGAAACACGTATGAAGAGAACCAGAATCGTGGTCACCACCATGCTCGGTTTGGCGCTCGCGGTCCCCACGGGTACGGCCGTTGCCGTCACGATCTCTGAGGCTGGCGCCACCGCCTGGTCCCCTGCGGCCAGCGACTCCGGAAAGGTGGCTGTCAAGGACACTCAGGAGGACGGCGACCCGGTGAAGGTGCAGTACTACCGCTCGAACGACTCCGACTACCGGACTCTGTGGAACCACAGCGGGGTCGGCACCACTGCCTACTCCGCAGATGGAGTGACCATCAAGGAGATCAGGGCGTGCGAGTCCCGCGACTGGGCTCCGGATGCCTGTTCAGGCTGGTATTACACCTCCTGACCTGTAGTCAGCCGTACTCCCGCCGCATCCGCCCCATGGGGGTGGGTGCGGCGCCCCCGTCAGCCGTGCAACGCAATGAGATCAGGTGCTGTGTGAGAGCTAGCGATTCGGTCGGACTCCGCGTGTGCGGACTGAGCTATCAGGTCGGAGGCCGCACTCTCCTGGACCGCGTGGATCTCACCATCGAGCCCGGGGAGTCCGTGGCGGTGACCGGGCCCAGTGGATCGGGCAAGTCCACCCTGCTGATGTGCTTGCTGGGCCTGGTCAGACCTCACTCCGGGACCATCGTCGCGGGTGGGCAGGAGCTGACCGCTCTGCGATCCGCACGCCTCGCCCAGGCACGGCGCCGAACCATGGGAATGGTCTTCCAGTTCGGGGAGCTTCTTCCCGAGCTTAGTCCCGTGGAGAACGTCGCACTGCCCGTCCTGCTCGACGGAGGAAGCCACCGGGACGCCTACCGCCGAGCCGCTGAACTACTGAACGAACTGGGTGTTCCGTCCAGCTCCACTGCCACCGGTCAGCTCTCCGGGGGCGAACGCCAGCGCACCGCGGTTGCCCGCGCCCTGATGACCGACCCGCAGGTTCTTCTTGCCGACGAGCCCACAGGCGCGCTGGATCCCGAAGCCAAGGACGCGGTCGCGGAGTTGTTGTACGCCAGTGCCCGCGAGCGCGGCTGCGCTCTGCTGGTCGTGACCCACGATCCGGCTGTGGCCGAGCGTGCCGACCGCCGGCACGAACTCCGTGCCGGGCTACTGGCTGAGATGGGTACGCGGTGAGGGCGGGCACGGTGCGCACGGTCATCACACTTCTCCGTATCGGCCTGACCGCCGGCCGGGCCACGCCAGGCGACCGTCTGCGCTGGTGGGTGCTGCTGGCGGCAACCGCTACCGTGGCCTTCGTCGCGGTGGCGACCACGGGCACGGTGGCCACCTACGAGGGGCGCGAGGCCCGGTCGGACGCGCGGGGCGTGGTGCTCGCCGAGGGCAAGGACGCACCGCTGCTGTACCGGCCGGGAGGGGACTCCGTCGGCGGGAACCCGGTGTCCGTCGTCTTCGTCCACCCGATGACTGAGGACGCCCCTGTGCCCGCGGGTGTCCGGCGCTGGCCGGAGCCCGGCGAGGTGCTTCTCTCCCCCGAACTGGTGCGTACGGGCCGGGCGGAGGGGATCCTGACCCGGTACGGAACGTTCTCCGGCACCGTGCGGCCCGACGGTCTCGCTTCCCCCTCCGAGCGGATCGCCTATGTTCGGGTGGCCTCTCTGCCCTCGAACCATGCCGATTGGTTGCCGGTCGCCGACTTCGGCGGCAGGGGCGGCGCGACAGGCGAGATGCGCTACCAGTGGCCGCTGAACTCGACCCTCCTCGTGCTGTGGGCACTGGCGGGTGTGCCGGCGCTCGCGCTAGCTGTGGTGGCGGCGCGGGTGGGCTCACGCTCCCGTGACCGGCGCAGCGGGCTGCTGCAGGCGCTGGGCGGTGTGTGGTGGCACCGGGCGGTGGTCAATCTCGGGGAGGCGGTGTTCCCAGCCGCACTGGGCGCGGCCCTTGCGCTGGTCCCGTACACCATCGCCGCCCGGTGGAATCTGCGGCTGCCGCCCACCGGCTACCTCCTCAACCACCGTGATCTGTGGGAGCGGTGGCCGGCAGCGGCAGCCACAGCCGCGGGCGCGCTGGCGCTCGTGCTGGCCATCGTCGTAGGGACGCACCGCGTCCACGCGGACGGCACGTCCACCCGTCCGGCGTCCGCCGCCTCCCGGGTACCGCGCTGGCGGCTCGTGGCATGCGGCGCCGGCGCCGGACTCGTGGTGATGAGCCAGTACGCCCCCAGGGGCACGCAGTTGGCCATCTACTGCTGCGGAACGGTGACGATGTGGGCGTTCCTGTCCTCCGTCGTAGCGGTCCTCACCCGCCGACTGGGTGCGCGGCTGGCGGACAGCGGGAAACGCGCGGGCCACCCGGGCCGGCTGATCGGCGGACGGTGGACGCACGCGCATCCCGGCGTCATCGTCCGGCTGGCACTGGCCATGGTGATCGGCGTCGGGATCCTCACGCAGATGCAGATCTGGACCAGCCGCCTCGGAGAACAGACCCAGGCCGTCCGCGCAACTCAGGAGCGCGTCAAGGACACCGTGACCGAGATCATCGTGCCGGCAATGACCGCCGCGGAGACGGACCGCTTCCGCGCCGCGCTGCCTCCCGGAACAGCACTTCTGACCCACACCGTGGACGATCCGGGTCAGCAGGAGGACCCGCGGGTCAGCATTGCGGGAACCTGCCGCGATCTGCGCGTTGTGCACATCGGCTGTCAAGGCGACGCGGCGCACGGCAACATCCAGGCCCAGGAAATGCGCCGGTGGTACGGCACCAACCTCACCTTCACCCCGGTGCCCCAGGTCACCGTGAAACCCGGCGGCACTCAGACGCTCGTGGTTGTCACGCCGGAGCCGGGACACCTCTGGGCGGTGAAACAGGCCGCGTACACGCTGCCCACCCCTGCAGTGCAGGTGAACGGGCTCGGCGGAGTGTGGGAAACCACTGAGCGTGCACGACTGGTGAATTGGATTCGCCTCTTCGGCGGTACAGGGCTCCTCTTCGTCGTCCTGGCCGGAGCGGTGAGCTCGGCGGCCGAGTTCGTCCGCGTCCGGCACGTCCTTGCGCCCCTGTCCGTCCTTACTGGCAACCTCCGGGTCTTCCGCTCCGTGACCACCTGGCACCTGACCGTCCCGATGCTCATCGCTACGGTCGTCACCACGGTAGTGACCGCCTGGCACGCGGTGTTCTTCATCGCGTTGGTCAAGGCAGGCACCGTGTCCTGGCCCCTCTTGGGCGCTGCAGCCGCGGTCTGCGCCGTGACCTCGATTGCCGTCGGGCTCCTCGCCGCCCGCGCGGCCGTCAGAGCAGCGGACCAGTGGGTACCGACGGCGGACTGACCTGATGCCCCGTTGTGAAGACCCCGCATGAGCAGGCTGCTGGAAGCGGCGTGTGCGCTGACCCTCGGCGTCCTCGTTACGCTCCTTGTATGGGGCGCTGACCCTGACGCCGTGCGGATGGCGTGGCGGGAGGGCGAGCTGAGCGGTGTGACGGTCGTGTTCGTGGCGGCGTGTGTGCTGTGGCTGGTGCTATGGCGCAGGCGTACCGGGCGCGGTCGGCTGGCATGGCCGCTTGTGGTGCTGCTGTGCGGTGTTGCTGTTGCGATGGTCATGGCTGCCATGGCCGGTTGACCGGCGCAGGCAGGCAGACAGGTGGGGCTTCCCGTTCTTGTGGGCGGGGAGCCCCGCTCATGTTGGACCTTTGAACCACGCGGAAGGGCGGCGCTGGGCCGGCAGTTGCCGCACCCAGCAGGTTCCTCTGCGGGCTGCTGGGTGTGGTTGCCCAAGCCACATGCGCTGACTCTGGGGTCTGCGGGCCGGGAGTCACCTACCTGGCGGTCTCCTTCTGGGTGGCCTCGTCTTCGAGATGCTTCGCCCCTTCCTCCGTGGGCCTCTTCGCGGTTCGGGTCCCTTCCCGGCCCCCTTCCGTATCAGAAAGCGCCGCGGTTGGCGGCCGTCCGGTGCGCCATGCCGAGTACAGGCCCGCGAGGGCGATGGTCACGGCCCAGGCCGATGCTGAACTTGCTCAGCGCGCCGTTCACGGCAACTACCTCTTCGACCACGGTGACCAGGACCGCTTCATCGTCCGGCTCATCGTCGGCGCCGAGCCCTTCAACGGCCCTACCGGCTAACAGCGCAGGGCCCCGTTCCGAACCGGTGGGTCTGTGTAGCGAACGGCTCTGTCCCGTAATCGGTGGTAGCGCTGTGTAGTGGTTCATTTGTTGACGCCCTCGGTGCGGCCGTTGTGGTACGAGAGGGTGAGTCCGGCGTCGACGGCGGCGCGGTCGAGTTCGAGGCCGTTCGCGAAGGAGTGCAGGTGGGGCAGGTCGGCGGCGCGGACTGTGGTGATCCAGTCGGTGAGCTTGGCGTCGTTGCCCTCCGCTGGGGTCAGCAGCTGAGCGAACTCGCCGGTGAGGCAGGCGAGTTCGCTCAGCTCGGGGCAGGCTTCGGTGAGTTCCCGCAGTAGTGCGGTGTCCTTGTCACGCAGGTTCTCGGGGCGGGTGAACAGGAGGCGTGCGAAACGCTGCGGGGTGGTGACCGGCTTGTCGCCCTCGGCGCGGCCCTGGGTGATATAGCGGTAGAGCAGGTTGAGGCTGCCGGTGTATCCCAGCTCCTTGATCTCCCGGAAGAGTTGGAGGACGGGGACTGCCGGGTCTTCCGCGCGGCGGGTGCGCAGGTGGTCGCGGTAGAGGTCGACGAGCGTGGGCTTGTAGCGGGGTGCGCGGCGCTCTGCGGTGGGCTCCTTCATTTGGGCGTACCGCTTGACGGTGTTCAGGGCGACATCAAGGCGGCGGGCGCATTCGAGCAGGCCGACGCCCTGGCCGAGCAGATTGTGGACCCGCTGCCAGCGCTCGCGTGTGGTCTGCTCGCGTACACCCCCGGGCGGGCAGGGTTCACAGCGGTCGCCCAGCAGGCGGCGTGGGAGCGGACCTCAGCCAGGACCTTGCCGACTGGTGGTTCTGCTGGTGAGCCTGACTCACTTACTGACTGACGTCATCGACTGTCCTGTTTAAGATTTGTCGGCTCGTCGGCAGGGCCGCCGCGCACGCGGCCGGACGGGCGTTTGTGACCTTATAGGAGCTTGGTCCAGAAGCCCCGTCACTGTCTTGTCCACCCGCCCGACCGGCGCGTGCCGCCCTCGGAACGGACACGCCACAAGGACGGACATGACCAGCATGACGCACGACGGCCCGCGGATCACCGGCGGAGTCGACACCCACGGCCTCACCCACCATGCCGCAGTGATCGACACAGTCGGTCGGCACCTGGCCGACCGGGAGTTCCCGGCCACCATCCGCGGCTACCGGGATCTGCTGGAGTGGATGCGCTCACACGGCGCGCTCGTCGCGGTGGGAGTGGAGGGCACCGGCGCCTACGGAGCCGAACTCGCCCGGGTGCTGACGGCAGCTGGCGTTGCCGTCGTCGACGTGGACCGCCCCGACCGCAAGACACGGCGCACGAAAGGCAAGTCCGACCCGATCGATGCCTATGCAGCCGCGACGGCCGTGCTGTCGGGACGCGCCACTGGCATCCCCAAAAGCCGGGACGGCGTGGTCGAGGCGGTCCGCGTACTGAGGGTCGCCCGCCGCAGCGCGGTCAAGGCCCGTACCCAGGCGATGAACCAGATCCGAGCCCTGCTGGTCTCGGCGCCCGCGTTGCTGCGTGAGCAGGTCGCTGTACTGGACCGGGCCATGTTGATACGCACCCTCGCCCGGCTCCGGCCCGGCGAGGACCTCTCGCGCCCGCTGGCGGCGACCAGAGCCTCGCTGCGGCGGCTCGCCCGACGCCACCAGACACTCGATGCGGAGATCGCCGAGCTGGACGCCGAGATCGGTCCGCTGGTCAGGCAGGCCGCTCCCGCGCTGCTTGAGCTGTTCGGCGTCGGGCCCGAGACCGCCGGCCAACTGCTGGCCTCGGCCGGGGACAACCCCGAACGCATGCGCTCCGAGTCCGCGTTCGCGCACCTGGCCGGGGTCGCTCCGATCCCGGCATCGTCCGGCCGCACCCACCGCCACCGCCTCAACCGCGGCGGCGACCGGGCCGCGAACAACGCCCTGCACACCATCGTGCTCACCCGCATGCGCTTCGACGCACGCACCCGCGACTACGTCGACCGCCGAACCAAAGAGGGGCTGAACAAGAAGGACATCATGCGCTGCCTCAAGCGATTCGTCGCCCGCGAGGTCTACCGCGCTCTGACCAGGACACCGACTGGGCAAATCACCCAAACCGTCCTGACCCCAGCGGCTTGACAGCCATAGGAGCATCTTCGGGGTGTTGTCACGTTGTTGGCTGTGACTGCCTGACGGCGCGTCGGGGCAGGGTGGGCTTGGGAGCCGGGCCTGTGCTCAGGCCGCGGTGGCAAGG
>NZ_JBSFTY010000165.1:0-6995 GCF_053591515.1 Streptomyces sp. NPDC003011 | reverse complement strand
TACCTCGCCGGCCTCTATCTCCGCGCCTCCATGATCTGGATCAACGACCTGCTGAAGGCGACTGATTGATCACGACATCACACAGGCCCTAGAGCGACAGAATCGGCAGTCCTGCCTAGGTGTGATCATCTGCGGGGGATCGCTCACGCGCAGTAGCGCACTCGCTTGGCGTCCCCCGCTTGTCTGCTGACAGGAAAGGGGGAACCACATGAAGACTGTAACGAAGGTGGCGGTGCCCGCTTTAGCGGCGCTTGCCGCGAGCGGTACGGTGCTCGCGGTCCTACCCGGTGCGCACGGCAGCGAGTCTGCCGCCCCGTCTCCGCGCACGGTGGTGCAGGACACGGCAGCGACGGCCTCCGTGGGGGATCCGGGTAATCCGGCGACATGGAAGCTGCCCATCGAGGCGTACATGCCTACGAAGGCAGAGCAGCGTCTGGTTTCGTCGGCCCGTGACACAGCGATCAGAGAGTGCATGGTCCAGGCGGGCTTCCCGGACTGGAAGCCGGCACCTGACTTGCCCACCGTGGGCGGGACCACATTGACGGACTGGCGCTATGGCATCCACGATGCCGAGCTGGCCGGGGAGTTCGGCTATCACCCCGATCCGGAGCGACAGTCCGCATACGACGAGGCCCTTGCTGCGGACCAGTCCGGTGAAGCTGACCAAGGTGTTCTCCAGGGCTGTGCTTCGCAGGCCGATGGCGCGGCGCCCGCTCTCCAGCAGTCTGCTCTGGTGGACCAGATCAGCGGTGAGTCCTACAAGCAGTCCCTGGACGCCCCGAAGGTGAAGGCAGCGTTCGCCAACTGGTCGGCCTGTATGAAGTCCAAGGGCCACACCTACGCCAAGCCCATGGATGCCAGCGATGACGTGAGATTCTCCACCGGCCCCGACGACATCAGCCAGGCCGAGAAGGACACCGCCGTCGCGGATGTCGCATGCCGGGACCAGCACCAAGTGGAGAAGGTCTGGTTCGACGCCGAAGCGGCCCTCCAGACAGCCGCGATCGCGGAGCACTTGCACGAACTGAACCGGGAAAAGGCACTCATCAAGTCGGCCGTTGCCAAGGCCGGCCCCGTCACCTGAACGGAGGGAAGAGATGCAGATGCGGAGAATGACCGCGCTGGGTGTCGCCTCAAGCACGGCCATCGTCCTCGCCTTGACCGGCGCCCATGGCGCCCAGGCCGCCAACCCGGCCGGTGACATGCTGAACCTCCAAAGCGTGGAGGCCTGCTACCAGCCCGGAACGACCACGTTCAAGTTCACGCTCTGGTACAACTCGGCGCAGGGCGGGTCCTGGCGGAACGTTCTCTACCCGGTCTACAACTTCGACGAGTTAAGACCTGGTGACGGCCACGCGCATCCGCTGAAGTTCTGCAATGTCGGCGCCAGCAGTCCGTGGCCTGGGTCGCTTCAGCGAGTGAAGAACAATGCCGCCTCGGGGGAGAACTTCCACTACAAGTACACGGCCCGCGTCTACTTCAACAGCGGCTACAAGGGGGCTCAGGACGTCATGGGCCCCTATCAGCACATCGACCGCTTCAAGAACGTCTACAACGAGAACGCCTCGTTCCAGTTTACCTAGAGCTGGCAGCCGGCCTCTTTACCGGACCGCCGCAGACCCTGCTCACCTGTACGGGTCTGCGGTGGCTTCCCGCCTGCGTGCAAACCGTGCCTGCGCGGACCACGTCGACGACCTCTGATGAGGACGGATACCAAAGTCTTCCCGCCCGGACAGATGCCCCTCGTCTGCATCGGCGAGAGCCCGCGGGCGGGTTCTGAGCCGGCGGGTTCCCGGAGTTGCGACGCAGCAGACACAGCTCACGAGCGACTCCTCCGCACGTCCGATCGTCGTGCACTCGCCGCTTGCGTTCCTCAGCTGGCGGTAGGCGGTCGCCCTATGACCCCGCCATCGGTCCGCGGGACGCCGGTTCGCCGCGTAATGCCGTATTCCGTACTTTCGGGAAGGAACGTTCCACTTGAGATTATCCAGAACCGTCCGGACAGCGCTGGCTGGCCTCACCGGCACAGCCGTCCTGACCGGGCTCATACATGCCGCCCCGGCGTTCGCCGACTCGAGCCCTCCCGGCTCAAGGCCTTTGCCGACGCCGTCCGGCAGTCCGTCGTCTGACGCGCCGACGCGTGTGCCGGATCCCGGCAAGAGGCTCGGGAGGGGGTGGAAGGCCTCGGCGGACCGGGCGGTGACCACTGCTGCGGACAGCGGCGGTTTCAAGGTTCTCGTGGCGGACAGCAAGGATGCCTACCAGTGGCGGACCGTTGCCACGCTGGCGGAGCCCGGCATGCCGGCGGACTCGTGGATCGGCAACTCCTGCGTCATGGACCGTGATCACGCTGCGGTCGTGTATGCGCCGCGCACGTTCACGAACAAGCCGGATCTGATGCAGGGCGGGGCGTTCACCGCGGTCGTCAACCTGAAGTCCGGCCGGGTGACGAAACTGCCCTTCACCGGCTCGCTGGCCTACTTCGACCCGTCGTGCAACCCCGAAACCCGGACGGCCGCGTTCACCGCGTTCCGCGACCACAAGAGCCGGCTCATCACCGTCGACACCAGCGGCAAAACGACCACCGATACCACGGTCACCGGTCAGATCACCTCCGCAGTCCCCACGAAGGACGGTCTCGTCGCGGCACGCGACCGTCACCTGGTGCACGTCGACCCGGCGGACAGGAAGCTCCGGAAGCTGGCCGCCGCCGACAGTGTGCCGTTCGATATCCGCCCCACCCGCACGGGAATCGCCTTCCTCGACCGCAGCGGCAGCACGGCCCGTGCCAAGCTGTGGAAGGGCCGGGGCACGCCGTCGACGCTCGCATCGGGGAAGCTCGGCGACCTGGCCCTCGAACAGGGCACCGGGGGCCGGGCATTCCTCACTGGGGACACGACGCATGAGAAGCTCGCGGGTACTGCGGTGGCACGCCTGGACGTTCCGGCGGATACGGATGTATCCAGCCACGGCCGACTGGCCGTCGACCCCGTGCTCATGCCCGGCGTGCGTACGGGCCTGGACCGGATCGCGAACGCGGGCAAGGGTTTCACCAAGGCAGAACCCTCACCCCGGGTGCGCACGTCCCAGGACCCCACGGACGGGGATCCCGCGGCGCCAACCGTCACCAGTGTCGCGACGGCAACCGGTGAGAAGATCACCCAGACGGTCGCCGACACGACCAGCGGCACGGGGAAGGAGTCCTTCTCTCCGGCCCTGCCCGCAGCCGGGAAGAGCGGGCGGACACCCGAGAAGAGCGGGCGGGCGGCACAGGCGGCGGCCGACCCGCACAATCCGGTCGACACCGACCGCTGGTGCTCTATCCCGCGCAACGACATCAAGCAGCTCGCGCTGCAGCCCACTCCGAACCAGGTCGAGTGGGCCGTCAACATGGCGATCCGCGGCGAGCTGCGCTCCAAGTGGATCAAGCAGGGCGGCTGGCGCTCAGGCCTGGGCACCGTCGACCCGCAGGGACTGTTCCCGGCCCCGACACTGAAGGGGAAGGCCGGCGCGCGTATCCCCGCGCAGGTGCTGCTGGGCGTACTCGCCCAGGAGTCGAACCTGTGGCAGGCCGAAGGCGGCGCCATCCCGGGCCAGATGGGCAACCCACAGGCGGCGATCGCCGGGTTCTACGGGCACAAGGGGGAGACCTCCGAGGCCTACTGGAGGATCAACTGGAACCAGTCGGACTGCGGCTACGGAGTCGGCCAGGTCACCGACGGCATGCGCCTCGCCGGCCTTGAGAAGCCCAACGAGACGTCCCTGCCTCCGGCCAAGCAGCAGGCCGTGGCCCTGGACTACGCGGTCAACATCGCCGCGTCGATGTACATCCTCGCGGACAAGTGGAACCAGGTGCACACCGCGGGGCAGACCATCACCGTCAACAACGACGACCCGTCGAAGCCGGAGAACTGGTTCGCCGCGCTGTGGAACTACAACCTCGGCTTCAACGAGAACAAGGGTGACGGCAAGCCGTGGGGCCTGGGCTGGTACAACAACCCCGCCAACCCGTCCTACCCGCCCTCCCGGCACCCGTTCATGTCCGACCCGCGTGACGCCGCGAAGCCCCAGAACTGGCCGTACCAGGAGAAGGTGATGGGCTGGGCGGCCTGGTCCATGGACACCGGCTACTCCTACTCCACCGACGGGCGCCAGGACTGGCCCGGCGAGTCCGGCTTCTCCTCCGCCGGTTTCCGGCCCGCCTGGTGGATCAACCCGGGCCAGCGCGACCGGGTCAAGCCGCCGCTGGACGCGTTCTGCAACGCGACTAACAACTGCAACGCCGCCAACCCACCGGACTGCCCCGACGCCGCGTGCTACGAAAAGTACTGGTGGCGCGGCTCGAACGTGACGTGGAAGGCGAACTGTGACGCCGACTGCGGCAACGAGAGCATCAAATACGTCACGCTGCGCGAGGAACCGGGCCGCGGCACTCGGCTCAAGCACGGCACGCCGGAGTGCGGCGCCGCTCCCGCAGGGGCGCTGATCGTGGAGTCCGTCCCCGACAACGTCGACACCTACAGTTCCTGCGGATCGTCCGGCACCGACGCCGGGAACTTCCAGTTCACGTTCCACCCCAACCCGGCGGCGACCGGACCGGGTCTGGGCCCGTTCGAGGCCAAGGGAGACCTGCACCAGATCGGCGGTGGGCACGGCGGCCACTTCTGGTACACGCACACCCGTGACACCGCGCATCTCGGCGGCCCCGGCGGCCGGATGACCATCGACGGCACCTGGACCCTCGACCGCGGTGTCGAGTGGGCCCGCGTCTTCGCGCACCAACCGGACACCGGGGCGCACACCCAGCAGGCCCACTACGTGATCAAGGGAGTCGCGGGCGGTGACCGTCACCGCTATGTCAACACTCGCTTCAGTAAGAACACCTGGGTCGAACTCGGCGTTTACCGCTTCACCGGCACCCCGCGGGTGGAGCTGACGAACACTACCGACGACGGCACTGCGGACGAGGATGTCGCCTGGGACGCCGTCGCCTTCCAGCCGCTGGCGGGCAAGCCGAAGCACATGGTCGTCGCCATGGGCGACTCCTACACCTCCGGCGAAGGCGCCGGGGCTTACTCACCCGAGTCCGACAGGGGCCACGGGAAGAGCACCTGGAACGCGTGCCGGCGCAGCGACAACTCCTGGCCCCGCAAGATGAAGTTGCCCGGTCAGAGCACCAGCATCGGCGAGCTGTCGAACAACAGGAGCGCCACCGTCGACTTCCTGGACGTCAGTTGCTCCGGCGCGAAAACCTCGCAGCTAACCACGGGAGATCCCGTCCCATGGGGAAAGATGGGCAACTACCGCGAGAAGAGCGAGATCGACTCCGGTGTCCTCAGCCCGGACACCACGCTGGTGATGCTGACCATTGGCGGCAACGACGGGGACAACTTCACCAACGCCGTTACAAACTGCTACGTCATCTTCGTCGTGTGTGACCCGGCCGACTACACGGGCAGGGTTGACCAGGCGGTCGAGGACACCGGGACAGTCATCGGCCAGATCGCGGCCGCCGCGCCGAACGCGCAGATCGTCCTCATGGGCTACCCGCGCCTGGTCAATGACGAGGTGTGCGTGACAGCCGGGAACCAAGCCCTGAATCAGCTAGCCGATTACGTCCGAGACAAGCAGAAAGCCAAGGTGGCGGAGCTGAGCAAGACCGGAACCAGGGTAGCCTTCGCCGATGCGATACCTGCCTTTCAGGGACACGGGATCTGTGACAGCGACGAGTGGATCAACCGTGTCGTCGCCGGCCCGAACGGTGACGGCGACTTCCATGCCGGAGACCCCGCCAACCAGGCCCCGTGCCTGCCCTGGCCTGGCGAGAACGTCTGTGCCAGCCTGGAGTCGTTCCACCCGAAGAATGCCGGCACCGCGGGCTACGCCCGGGTCATGGAACAGCGGCTGGCCGATATCGGATACAAAGGCAGCTAGTGGGACCTGACAGAACCGGCGGTGCGGTGGTCACGAGACGGGCGAACCGTCTCGTGACCACCGGCTGTCTGACCGTCCTGATCGCGCTGATCACCGTTCTCGGCGTCCTCGTCTCCTGGTTGTGGTATCGCCACTGGCACGACGGGAACGTCAACAGTGAGCGCAGGGACAGGGCATTCGCATCTATCCTGAAGCAGGCCCATGCCAGGGCGGGCGACACGCACCGCGCGCTTGAGACGAGCGGTATCACCGACGCAGACGCCCTAACCGGCGTCATCTGGCGGCATACAGAAGCTCCCGTGATCGCCTACGATGCGTCCCGTCGCGAGTTCACCGCCACGGCCGCATCATCTGCTCATTACGATGCTAAGGCCATCCTCCCCGGTGGAGGGTCCGGCCAGGTGACCCGCTGCTTCGTCTTCACTTTCACCCATCGCCCCGGCCAGGCCTGGACGTCGCGGGTTTCCGAGCGGGACGACGGTGTGTGTCGTCCGGGCACCGCGATCGGCGGTCTGGTACGCCTCGCGCAGACGCGCATCTCCAGCATGTATGCCGAGGAATTGACGCGAGCCGGAGTGCAGAAGGCCCTGGATCCCACGGGACGGCTGCGTTCCTACGACGTCAAGAGCGCGGTGCGCAGGGCAGACACGGTGACCGTCTCCATCCTCCTGTCCAGCCCGGACACAACGGTCGGTCAGTGCTACCGCTTCACCCGGCACGTCCCCGGCGGCGACGGCCTGGGCTCCGCCACAGCGGTTCCGGCTTCTTCGTGCTGACCCTGCGGCCCTGACACCTGAACAACGAGGCGGGACCGCGCCCCGGCGAGACCCTGAGCGCGGTCCCGCTCGCCGTACCGGCGAGGCCCCCGGAGGCGCGGCGTAGGACCACGGGTGCCAGTCCGCGGAGCGGCCAGCGGTGAACATCTGCCGAAGACGGGCCGTGTTCGTAAGTGCACGGAATCCTGATGGCACTGTCACGTTGGCTGACCGGTGGGATGATCTTCTGGTTGATCAGGCTGGGAAGGGTCGTCCGTGGGGAGTGCGTCGCTGTCGTACAAGGGG
>NZ_JBSFTY010000164.1:0-7708 GCF_053591515.1 Streptomyces sp. NPDC003011 | reverse complement strand
CCCGCACCTCCCTCACGTCCAAGGCGACACCGACACCGAATCCCTCGGGCTCGACGTCGACCTCACCGTCCCCGTCCACGACCGCACCCAGTCCCAGCCCCGGCCCCACTCTCTCGGAGGAAGAGCAGAAGGTCGTCTCGCAGTGCGGTACGCAGTAGGCAAGCCGTGAGAGGCCCTGTCACACGATGAGCAGTACAACCAACACGTCGACGCAGCACACGTCCACGATCGGATCGATCGGCACGCCGAGCCGGCGCAACACCGAGCTCGCCCTGCTGGTGTTCGCGGTCGTCATCCCGGTGTTCGCGTACGCCAACGTGGGCTTGGCGATCAACGACCAGGTGCCCGCCGGGCTGCTGAGCTACGGCCTGGGCCTCGGCCTGCTGGCCGGTATCGGCCACCTCGTCGTCCGCAAGTTCGCGCCCTACGCGGACCCGCTGATGCTGCCGTTGGCGACCCTGCTGAACGGGCTCGGGCTGGTCGCCATCTGGCGCCTGGACCAGTCCGAGCTGTTGCAGAGGATCGGGCAGGCGGGTTCCGCCGCGCCGCGGCAACTGCTGTACACGGCGTTGGGCATCGCCCTGTTCGTCGTGGTGCTGGTCTTCCTCAAGGACCACCGCGTCCTGCAGCGCTACACCTACATCTCCATGGTCGGCGCGCTGTTCCTGCTGCTGCTGCCGCTGGTGCCGGGCCTCGGCAAGAACCTCTACGGCGCCAAGATCTGGATCTCGGTCGCCGGATTCTCCATCCAGCCCGGTGAGTTCGCGAAGATCGTCCTCGCGGTCTTCTTCGCCGGCTACCTCATGGTCAAGCGCGACGCGCTCGCCCTCGCCAGCCGCCGCTTCATGGGCCTGTACCTGCCGCGCGGCCGCGACCTCGGGCCGATCCTCGTCGTCTGGGCGATCTCCATCCTCATCCTGGTCTTCGAGACCGACCTCGGTACGTCGCTGCTGTTCTTCGGAATGTTCGTCATCATGCTGTACGTCGCCACCGAGCGGACCAGCTGGATCGTCTTCGGTCTGCTGATGTCCGGCGCCGGTGCCGTCGGCGTGGCCAGCTTCGAACCGCACATCCAGCAGCGCGTCGACGCCTGGCTCGACCCGATGCGTGAGTACACACTCAGCCAGCAGGGCGTCGCCGGCCACTCCGAGCAGGCGATGCAGGCGTTGTGGGCGTTCGGCTCCGGCGGCACCCTCGGCACCGGCTGGGGCCAGGGCCACTCCGAGCTGATCCGGTTCGCCGCCAACTCCGACTTCATCCTCGCCACCTTCGGCGAGGAACTGGGCCTGGCCGGCGTCATGGCGATCCTGCTGATCTACGCCTTGATCGTGGAGCGCGGGGTGCGCACCGCCCTCGCCGCCCGCGACCCGTTCGGCAAGCTGCTCGCCGTCGGCCTGTCCGGCGCCTTCGCCCTCCAGGTCTTCGTGGTCGCCGGCGGTGTGATGGGCCTGATCCCGCTGACCGGTATGACCATGCCGTTCCTGGCCTCCGGAGGTTCCTCCGTGATCGCCAACTGGGCACTGATCGGCATCCTGCTGCGCATCAGCGACACCGCACGCCGCCCGGCGCCCGCCCCCGCCCCCAGCCCCGACGCCGAGATGACCCAGGTGGTCCGACCGTCATGAACAAGCCCCTGCGCCGGATCGCGATCTTCTGCGGACTCCTCGTCCTCACCCTGCTCATCCGCGACAACTGGCTCCAGTACGTCCAGGCGGACAGCCTCAAGGAAGACCCGAAGAACCGTCGCGTCGCCATCGCGCGCTACGCCACGCCTCGCGGTGACATCATCGTCGGCGGCAGCCCGATCACCGGGCACGCGACGACGTCGGGCGACTTCAAGTACAAGCGCACGTACAAGAACGGCGCGATGTGGGCGCCGGTCACCGGCTTCGTCTCGCAGGCCTACGGCGCCAACCAGCTGGAGTCCATCGAGGACGGCATCCTCACCGGCGACGACGACCGGCTGTTCTTCCGCAACACCCTGGACATGATCACCGGCAAGGAGAGGGAAGGCGGCAACGTCGTCACCACCCTCAACACCTCCGCGCAGAAGGCCGCGTACGAGGGCCTCAAGAAGCGCGGCAAGGGTGCCGTGGTCGCCCTTGAGCCGTCCACGGGCAGGATCCTGGCGCTGGCCTCCTACCCGTCGTACGACCCCTCCACGATCGCGGGCGACGGCGACGCGGACGCCAAGGCCTGGAAGAGCCTCCAGAAGGCCGCCAACCCCGACGACCCCATGCTGAACCGGGCGCTGCGCGAGACCTACCCGCCGGGCTCCACCTTCAAGGTCGTCACCGCTGCCGCCGCGCTGGAGAACGACCTGTACGGCTCCGCCGACGAGAAGACCGACTCGCCGCTGCCGTGGACCATGCCGGGCACCACGACCGAGCTGCCGAACGAGGGCAACATCCCCTGCAAGGACGCCACGCTGCGGGTCGCCCTCCAGTACTCCTGCAACACCGTCTTCGGCAAGGTCGGCTCCGACCTCGGCAACGACAAGATGCTGGCGGAGGCCGAGAAGTTCGGCTTCAACGCCGAGCAGTTCACGCCGGTCCGCTCCAGTGCGTCGGTCTTCTCCGACGGCATGAACGAGTCGCAGACCGCGTTGTCCGCGATCGGCCAGTACAACACCGCCGCGACGCCGCTGCAGATGGCCATGGTGGCCTCGGCCATCGCCAACAACGGCACGCTGATGAAGCCGTACATGGTCGACGAGCTCCAGGCGCACAGCGTCGACACCATCGAGAAGACCGAGCCGGAGGAGCTCAGCCAGCCCTTGTCGGCCAAGAACGCCCAGATCCTCCAGGACATGATGGAGACCGTCGTCAAGGACGGCACCGGCAAGAACGCGCAGATCGACGGTGTCACCGTCGGCGGCAAGACCGGTACCGCCCAGCACGGCGAGAACAACAGCAAGAACCCCTACGCGTGGTTCATCTCGTACGCCAAGGCGGCCGACGGCAGCGCGCCGGTCGCCGTGGCCGTGGTGGTCGAGGACGACAACGCCGTCCGCGACGACATCTCCGGCGGCGGCCTCGCGGCCCCCATCGCGAAGAGCGTGATGGAGGCCGTCATCAACAGCAAGAAGTGACCCCGATCACGTCCCCTTCACATCGGTGCACGTTGCGATACCGGTCCTGTATCGGGTGACGGGCTTGGCCAGGTCACACAGCGCCAGCCGGGTACGGTAGGCCCGGAATGCAGCCTCCGACTCGCACGGACGTGCGGGCGGGACCGACGGAGAGGGCTGGTAGGAAGCTATGGAAGAGCCGCGTCGCCTCGGCGGCCGGTACGAGCTGGGCCAGGTGCTCGGCCGTGGTGGCATGGCGGAGGTCTACTTCGGCACGGACACCCGCCTCGGCCGCACGGTGGCGGTGAAGACGCTGCGCGCGGACCTCGCACGCGACCCGTCCTTCCAGGCCCGGTTCCGCCGGGAGGCCCAGTCGGCCGCCTCGCTCAACCATCCCGCGATCGTCGCGGTCTACGACACGGGCGAGGACTACATCGACGGGGTCTCGATCCCGTACATCGTCATGGAGTACGTCGACGGCTCCACCCTCCGTGAGCTCCTGCACAGCGGCCGCAAGCTGCTGCCGGAGCGCACGCTGGAGATGACCATCGGCATCCTCCAGGCCCTGGAGTACTCGCACCGGGCCGGCATCGTCCACCGTGACATCAAGCCGGCGAACGTCATGCTGACGCGCAACGGCCAGGTCAAGGTGATGGACTTCGGCATCGCCCGCGCCATGGGCGACTCCGGCATGACGATGACGCAGACGTCCGCGGTCATCGGCACCGCCCAGTACCTCTCGCCGGAGCAGGCGAAGGGCGAGCAGGTGGACGCGCGGTCGGACCTGTACTCGACGGGCTGCCTGCTCTACGAGCTCCTGACCGTCCGCCCGCCCTTCGTCGGCGACTCCCCGGTCGCGGTCGCGTACCAGCACGTCCGGGAAGAGGCCCAGCCACCGTCCGTCTTCGACCCCGAGATCACGCCCGAGATGGACGCGATCGTGATGAAGGCGCTGGTCAAGGACCCGAACTACCGCTACCAGTCGGCCGACGAGATGCGTGCCGACATCGAGGCCTGCCTCGACGGCCAGCCGGTCGCGGCCACCGCCACGCTGGGCTCCGTGGGCTACGGCGCCTACCCGGACGACCAGCCGACGACGGCTCTGCGCGCCGACTCGGGCGCGGGCGCGACGACGATGCTGCCCCCGGTGAACCCGGACGGCGCCGGCTTCGGCTACGACGACCGTCCGGACCGGCGCCGCCAGAAGAAGTCGAACACGTCGACGATCCTGCTGGTGGTGGCGGGCGCCCTGGTGCTCGTGGGTGCCATCCTGATCGGGAAGTGGATCTTCGGCGGTGACGGGGTGAGCAACGACAAGGTCCCCGTGCCGAACTTCGTGGGCCAGAGCCAGGAAGCAGCCACGAAACTCGCCGTGAACTCGGACCTGAAACCGACCTTCACGGAGAAGGCCTGCGAGAAGCAGCCCAAGGGCAACATCTGCGATCAGAACCCCGCCTTCGGCACCACCGTCGAAAAGAACAGCGACATCGCTCTGACGGTGTCGACCGGGGCGCCGAAGGTGGCCGTCCCCAGTGTCCTCGGCAAGAGCCTGGACGCCGCCACCTCGACGCTGAAGGGCGACAAGTACGAGTTCGTCGTCAAGACGAAGACCCAGATCTCCACCGAGCAGGAGGGCACGGTCCTGGACCAGGACCCCGGTCTCGGTACGGAGGTGGAGAAGGGCTCCACCGTCACCCTCACCATCGCCAAGGCCGAGGAGAAGGCCACCGTGCCGGACGTCCTCGGCAGGTCCTGCGACGACGCCAAGGCGCAGATGACGGACAACGAGCTCGTCGGCAACTGCACCGAGGTGGAGACGGACGACGACTCCCAGGTCGGCAAGGTCATCCGGACCACGCCGCAGTCCGGGTCCCAGGTCGACAAGAACTCGACGGTGAACATCGAGATCGGCAAGGCCAAGCCCAAGGAGAAGACGAAGGTCCCGAGCGTCCTCGGACAGACGGTCCAGCAGGCCAAGCAGACCCTCCAGGCGGCCGGCTTCACCACCATCCAGTTCCAGAACGGCAGCGACCAGAGCGACACCGCGATCGTCGCCGGTCAGGACCCGGGCGCCAACAGCGAGGTCGAAGACCCCGCGGGCACCACGATCACGCTCCAGACCGTGAGCGTGGGCGGCAACGGCAACAACGGCGGCAACGGCAACGGCGGATTCTTCGGCGGGGCCGGCGGGACGTGATCCCGGCCTCCCGGATCAGGTGAAGAACAGTGGCACCCCGCGAGGAGACCCGCGGGGTGCCACTGTCGTCAGGGCGCCGCGCCCCGCAGGGCGGGCACCCCTCTGCCCTGCCGTCCGCTGTCGGCCGGCTGCCGCTACCCCAGCTCCTTCGGCGGCGTCCGCTCGCTGTCCACCTTCTCCGTGCGGACCAGTTCGCCCCAGACGACGTAGCGGTAGCGGGAGGTGAGGACAGGCGTGCACGTCGTCAGGGTGATGTACTTGCCGGCCTTCTTCCTGCCGGACTCCTTGGGGATCGGCGCCAGGACCTTGACGTTGTACTTCGAGGTCTCCGGAAGGATCGCGTAGACCTTGTAGACGTACCAGGTGTCCTTCGTCTCGAAGACGACCGGGTCGCCCTTCTCCAGCTTGTCGATGTTGTGGAACTTCGCGCCGTGGCCGTCGCGGTGGGCGGCGAGGGAGAAGTTGCCGTCCTTGCCGGAGGTGGGGAGCGTGGCCTTCACCGGGTCGGTGTAGTAGCCGGCCACACCGTCGTTGAGGCGCTTCGACGAGGTGCCCTTCTCGACCAGGATCTCGCCGTTCTTCATCGCGGGCACGTGCAGGAAGCCGATGCCGTCCTTGGTGTCCAGCGCACCGGGACCGGTGTCCCTGTCGGCCGCCCAGTGGTCGCGCACCTCGTCACCCTGCTGGTCCGCCTTGCGGTCGGCGAGGACGTTCGTCCACCACAGGGAGTAGACGACGAACAGGCCGAGGACCAGGCCCGCCGTGATCAGGAGTTCGCCGAAGACGCTGACCGCCATGGCGACACGACCGGTGCCGCGGCGACGTGCCGGACGGGGCGGGGACGCGGACGTGCCGGTGTGCTCTTCGTGCTCGGTGGTCGCTGCCACGTTCATCTGCCCTTACTGGACGAGCGCATCCGGCTTGCCCTTGCTGCGCGGCCGTTCCTCGACCATCTTGCCCCAGACGATCAACCGGTACTTGCTGGTGAATTCCGGCGTGCACGTGGTGAGCGTGATGTAGCGGCCGGGTGCGGTGAAACCCGACCCCGCCGGGACGGGGTCGATGACGCTGACGTTGCTCGGGGACGTCACCGGCAGCATCGACGCCATCTTGTAGACGTAGTACGTGTCCTGGGTCTCCACGACGATCGCGTCGCCCGCCGTGAGCCTGTTGACGTACCGGAACGGCTCGCCGTGCGTGTTGCGGTGGCCCGCGAGCGCGAAGTTGCCGGTCCTGGCGTCGGGCATCGCCGTCTTCAGCGCGCCCTCGGCGTAGTGGCCGACCATGCCCCGGTCGAGCACCTTCTTGCTGCTGATGCCCTCGGCGATCGGCACGACCACGTCGAGCTTGGGGATGTGCAGGATGGCGAACCCCTGCCCCGGGGCGAAGGTGCCCGGGTTGCGCTTGCCGCTCGCCCAGTCGTCCTGGAGGCTGCTCGTCTCCTTGTCCGCCTGCGCGTGCGCCCGGACGTTCGTCCACCAGAGCTGGTAGCTGACGAACAGCAGCATCAGCACGCCGGTGGTGATGAACACCTCACCGATCGCCCGGCTGACGATGACTCCGGGGCCGGCCTTGCGCGCCCGCGCCTGTCTGCGCGCCTCGACCCGGGAGAGCGGCCTGCCGCTCCTCCCCGCAGACGCCTGAGGCGTCGATTCCGCAGTCGTCTCCGGCGCAGTGCCGCCATGACGCCCGTGACGGCGCTTGGCGGCCTTTCTGCGGGCCGCGCGGCCGCCGCCGGGGGCTCCCGCGGCGGAAGACGCCAAGGGAGCCTCAGCGGCGGATACGGACGCGCCACGCGCCCTCCGTTCGGGCGGCTCGGGTATCCGCAGCGCCACGGTCTCGTCGTCGAGGGGAGGCGCGAACGGCTCCCCGCCGTACGGTTCGTACGGCGCACCACCGGCGTACGAGTCCTGGTACGCGCCGGGAGCCCCGTACGGCTGCTCCTCGTACGAGGCACCGGACTCGCGCTCGGGGCGCAGCGCGGTCACGCCGTGGCCCTGCCCACCACCGGGGCGAGCCCCGCCGACCTCGCCACCGCGTCCTGGTCGCCGCACTCCACCAGCCAGTTGGCCAGCATCCGGTGGCCGTGCTCCGTCAGCACCGACTCGGGGTGGAACTGCACACCCTCGACCGCCAGTTCACGGTGGCGCAGGCCCATGACGATGCCGTCGTGGGTGCGGGCCGTGACCTCCAGCTCCGCCGGGACGGTCGCGGGCTCGGCCGCCAGCGAGTGGTAGCGGGTGGCCGTGAAGGGCGTGGGCAGGCCCGCGAAGACGCCCTTGCCCTCGTGCTCGACCGGCGAGGTCTTGCCGTGCAGCAGCTCGGGGGCGCGGTCCACCACACCGCCGTACGCCACCTGCATCGACTGCATGCCGAGGCAGACGCCGAAGACGGGAACGCCGGTGTCGGCGCAGTGGTGCACCATCTCGACGCAGACACCG
>NZ_JBSFTY010000163.1:0-7889 GCF_053591515.1 Streptomyces sp. NPDC003011 | reverse complement strand
GTAAGCGCGACCTGATGGTCAAGCTCTCCCGCTCGGAGTTCCCCACCGCTGCGGACCTGGACCCGACGCTGACCCTGCTGGAAGACCACGGTTACACCACGGCGTCGCGGGTGAGCGAGGCGGTGACCAGGGCGACGGCGAGGCCGCCGAGCATGCCGAGGACGACCCAGGCCAGGGCGCGGGCCCGGGCGGCGTAGGGGCGGTTGTGGGCGTACAGCGCGCACAGGGACCCGGCCATGGTGTACATCGCCAGGTCCAGCCGGCCCAGTGCCAGCAGGGTCAGGTTGGCCGGGGCGACCGCGACGACCACGCTCAGGGCGGGCTTGAACCAGATGTCGGAGGGCCGGCCGAGGCGCAGCGCGCCCGCCAGCGGGAGGCGGCGGACGCGCGGGGTGGCGGAGGTGGGGGTGGCACTGCTCATGGAGACAAGTTTAGCAGGTGTTTTATCTGTAAACGATAGCCTCTGAGCTGCCGTGCTCCGTCGGATGCACCCCGTGTACACCCTTGCGCTCGCTTGCGCGCCGCACGGCCGGGGCATCCCTTGACCGACCGTCCGACCGTGGAGCGGGGAGGTGGGGGCGTGCACGGACCGGTTTCTCCCGGCTGGCTGCTGGTGGTGCTGTGCGCGGCGACCGGAGCGTACTGCCTGCTGCGGATGCGCAGCGGGGTCGAGGAACAGCGCCGCGCCGCGGGCGGCGAGGCGCTGATGGGTTTCGGCATGGCAGCGATGGCCGTACCGGCGGCGGCCTTCACCCCGCCGTCATGGGCCTGGCCCGCCTACGCGGTCGTGTTCGGCGGGGCGGCGCTGCACGCCCTGTGGGCGGTGCGGGCGAGCACCCATCACCTGCACCACCTCGTGGGGGCCCTGGCCATGGTCTACATGGCGGCGGTCATGGCCGCCTCCCCCGCTCCGCACACCGGGCACGGCGGAGCCGGCGATCCCCTGGTGACGGGGGTGCTGCTGCTCTACTTCGCGGGATACGTGCTGCTGTCCGGCGTGCGGCTGGTGCCCGCCGGCGCCGGCGGCGAGGCCGTCGCGTGGGGGGACCGGCCCGAGCTGGCGCGGGCCTGCCGGCTGTCGATGGGGATCGCGATGGTGGCGATGCTGCTGACGCTGTGACGCCCCCCGAACGTCGTGGCGCGGGTGACGCGGCACGCCGTACGCCACCGTTGCCTGCGTCACTTCGGCCGCGCGGTCCGTACCCGTGAGCGGCGCCGCGCTCATAAGCTGCACCCATGATGCTCCCCGCGGCACTGTTGCTGCTCGGCGCCCTGACCGCCGTCGTCGCGCCCCGGCTGCTGGCCCGGACCGACTGGACGGACCACGAACCCGTCCTCGCCCTGTGGGTGTGGCAGTGCGTGGTGGCGGCCGTCCTGCTGTGCTGCGCGCTGTCGATGACGCTCAGTGCGGCGGTGGCGTGGCAGGCCGTGCGCGGCCATGTGTTCGCGCCCGCCCCGCACGCCGTCGTGGAGGCCTACCCGCTCGGTACGACCGGGCCGTGGCCCGCGGCGACCGCGGTGGCGCTGGCCTGCGGCGGGGTGTGGAGTGCGGCGATGCTGGTGCGCGAGGTCGTCCGCACGCGCGCCCGGCGTCGGCAACGCCGGGCCGAACTCCTCGTGCGGGCACCGCTGTTGCCCGGCGAGGACCCGGGCAGCCGGCTCGTGGTGCTGGAGGGCGAGCGGCCCGACGCCTGGTGGCTGCCGGGTACGGCACCCCGGCTCGTCGTCACCACGGCCGCGCTCCGCCGGTTGAAGGGACGCCAGTTGGACGCCCTCGTCGCCCACGAGGAGGGACACGCCCAGGCCCGGCACGACTGGCTGCTGCACTGCTCGGCCGCGCTGGCCGGCGGGTTTCCGCGGGTGCCGGTGTTCGCCGCGTTCCGTGACGAGATGCACCGGCTGGTCGAACTCGCCGCCGACGACATGGCGTCCCGCCGCTTCGGGCGGCTGACCACCGCGCTCGCCCTGGTCGAACTCAACGAGGACCGCGGCGTGTTCGGGCCCGGCGCGGCCCCGCACGCCCATCTGCCGCAGCGGGTGCACCGGTTGCTCGCCCCCCGGGACCGGTTCACGGCGGCCCGCCGCCTGCGGCTCACGGCAGCCGCCGCGCTGGTGCCGGTCGTTCCGGTACTGGTGGCGTTCGTACCGGGACTGCGGGCCCTGGGGTGACCGGCGGGGCGGACCTCCCGGCCGGCGACCGAGGCTGATCCGACGGGACGGAACTCCCGGACAGCGACCGAGACTGATCCGACGGGACGGATTTCCCCGCCGGCAACCGAGACCGGTCCGACAGGGCGGCGGGATGGGTCGGGGCCACCGCGGCGGAGCTGAACTGCGGCCACCGGTCACGTGGCACTCAGGGGCACACCAAGACGCCTCGGGCACGACGCCACGTCGCCGTCACGCCGTGCCCCCGGCCGACTCCACGTCGCCGTCACGCCCGACGTGCCCTCGACCGGCGGCACGCCCGCGCCGGATCAGGGCCGCCCCGGACACCCCCGTGTCATCCCGAGGTCACCCCGACGTCGACCCGTTGTCGCCCGGGATTGGCCTCACGCCCCACGGGTCGGCGAGGATCGCGGTATGTACACCCCGTCCGTCGACTCCCCGCCCCGTCCGTCGGCGCACCGCACCGCCGCCCGCGCCGCCGGCGTCCTCGCGTTGTGCTCCACCCTGCTCCTGGTGCTGGTCGCGGCGAGATGGTCGCCCCTGATCGCCTTCGACGGGGACATCTCGCGCACCACCCACCGCTGGGCGGTGGACGAACGCGGCGTCACCCAGGCCTTCCGGATCCTGACGGACTGGGTCTGGGACCCGTGGACGATGCGCGTCCTGTGCGCGGTCGTCGTGGTGTGGCTGGTGTGGCGGCGCGCGGACTGGTGGACGGCCGGGTGGCTGACGGCCGCCTGTGCGCTGGGCACGCTGGTGCAGCAGTCCCTGAAGGCCGCGGTCGGCCGGGCCCGCCCGGTCTGGCCCGACCCCGTCGACACGGCCCACTACGCGGCCTTCCCGTCGGGCCACGCGATGACCGCGACGGTCGTGTGCGGCCTCCTGCTGTGGCTGCTGCGCCGCCACGGCGCCGGACGCGCCCTGTGGGCCACGGCCGTGACCGTGGCGGCGGTGTCCGTCGTCGGCGTCGGCCTGACCCGGGTGTGGCTGGGCGTCCACTGGACCACGGACGTGATCGGCGGCTGGCTCCTGGGCGCCCTGACGGTGGCCCTGGCGGTGCTGGCCCAGCTGCGGTGGCGACCGCGAACTCCCCGGCTCGCGCCCGCGGGTACGGAGGACCACCCGAACTGAACCCGGCTGCCGCCGCGCACGCCGGGGGTCACGCCGTCCACTCCCTCGCCGGCCTCACCGCCTGACCGGCCTCACCGCCTGACCGGCCGAGCGCGACCCGGCGTGATCACGGAGCCGTTCGCCTTCGCCGCCACACCGGACGGCCTCCTGTGACTCGCGCCGCGCGGGAGCGAGCACGTGGCGTACGCGGACGACGGTGCGGTCCTGACCACCGGCGAGGGCGAGAGCACCGGCGAGGGCGAGAGCGGATTCCACCGTGTCTCCGGCCGCCGGGTGGTCCACCGGCTCCCGCCCCGGTCCCGGCGCGTGGCGCGTGGCGCGCCGTCGCCCGCGCTCTCGGACCGGGGACCGGGCGGGCATCGGCCGCACCGGCCGCTTCACGCGGGAGCCGGCGTTGCGGCGGTGCGAGCGGTGCCGGGAGTGTCCATGGGCGCGAGGGGACTTCGTCCGCGTGTTCTGCGGCAGCGCCCTTCCTGTCGGGTGGGACGGGGCCTCGTAGGATCACCGCATGGCTGCCGTGTTGTTCGACTTCTCAGGGACCCTCTTCCGCATCGAGTCCGGCGAGTCGTGGCTGCGAGCCGTGCTGGCGCAGGCCGGACTCTCCCTCCCCGAGCCCGAGTTGCTGCGGACGGCACAGGCGCTGGAGAGCGTGGGCGCGCTGCCCGGCGGGAGCTCCGCCATCCTGCCGGTCCCCGACGAACTCGCCTCCGTCTGGGAGATCCGCGACAAGAGCGCCGAGCTGCACCGGGCCGCGTACACCGGCCTCGCCCGCCGCGTCCCGCTCCCCGACCCCGCGCTGCACGACGCGCTGTACGACCGGCACATGACGCCCGCCGCCTGGGCCCCGTACCCCGACGCGGCGGAGGTGCTGCGCGCACTGCGCGAGCGCGGGACCGGTGTGGGTGTGGTCAGCAACATCGGCTGGGATCTGCGGCCGGTGTTCCGCGAGCACGGGCTCGACGCCTACATCGACACGTACGTCCTGTCGTACGAACACGGCACCCAGAAGCCGGATGCGCGTCTGTTCGAGATCGCCTGCGCGGCGCTGGGCGCCGACCCCCGGGACACCCTCATGGTCGGCGACGACCGGCGCGCCGACGGCGGTGCGGCTGCTCTGGGGTGCGGGGTGCACTTCGTCGACCACCTGCCGGTGACGCGGCGACCGGACGGACTGCGGCCGGTGCTGGACCTCGTGAGCTGACCGGGCCGGCCGGGCTGAGCGCGGATCCGGCCGACCGGAAGACCGGCGGAGAACCACCGCGCCCACCGAAGGAAAAGTAGCTCCAGGCGACCAACTGTGGAAGATCGCTCGTCCGCCTCGGACGATCCCCCGCGTCGCCCGAGGCGGACGGCAGCCCCGACCAGGCCTTCGCGAGGGCCGGTCCGGACGTACTGAGTATAGTTGGCTGGCAGCCAGTCAACGCAGGAGTTACAGCATGTCCCCGCGCAGCGCCTCGGTCAATGAAGAGTTGCGGCGGCGTTCCCGGGAGCGGCTCCTCCAGGCGGCGGTGGAACTGGTCGGCGAGCACGGGTACGAGGCGACGACGCTCGGCGACATCGCGGACCGGGCCGGCTCGGCGCGCGGCCTAGTGTCGTACTACTTCCCCGGCAAGCGAACACTGGTGCAGTCCGCCGTGCACCGGCTGATGCACCGCACGCTGGAGGAGGCACTGGAGCGCGAGCCGCGCGCCGAGGACGGCCGGGAGCGGATGGCGCGGGCCATCGACGCGATCCTCGGCCTGGCACGGGACCGGCCCGTGCTGATGCGCCAGCACCTGGCGGGGATCCTCGAGGCCGAGGGCTTCGTGCAGTGCCCGGAGCAGCAGCGCCTGTCGCAGCTGCTGCGCGAGACGCTCGCCCGGCACGGCTCCGCGGACGTCGACGCGGACTACCCCATGCTGCGGGCGCTGCTCATGGGCTCGGTGTTCGCGGCCCTGGTCCCCGGCGTGCCGATGCCGGTACCGGTGCTGCGGGCCGAGTTGTTCAAGCGCTATCGGCTCGACTGGGAACTCGGGATCCCGCCGGATCACGGTACGGCGTCCGGCGGGACGGGTGAGACGGACGACAGGGACCTGTCGCGCTTCTTCGCGACCGGGGCCGCGCCGGAGCGCGGCCGGGACGGTCAGTCGAAGTAGTCCGGCTGCGTCTGCACGTTGAGTTCGCCCAGCCGGACCCGCTTGGCGGGGTCGGTGCGCGGGTCGTTGAGCTTCAGCACGTCGAAGCCCTTGGCGATGTCGTTCGAGTAGATGTAGCCGTTGTAGTAGTACGCCGACCAGGAGCCGGCCGTCGTGACCCGGTCGGTGGTCAGCGGGCCGCGCTCGAAGTAGGCGATCTCCTCCGGGTGCGCGGAGTCCGTGAAGTCCCAGACGGAGACGCCGCCCTGGTACCACGCCTGGACCATGAGGTCCTTGCCCTTGACCGGGATCAGCGAGGCGTTGTGGGCCACGCAGACCTCGGTGTCCGCCTGGTGGCGGTCGATCTTGAAGTAGTTGCGGAAGACGAGCTTGCGCCGGTCGCCCTTGCCGGCGATGTCGTAGATGCCGTCGGCGCCGCGGTGCGGGCCGATCTCCGCGTTGCAGGTGGCCGCTCCGCCGCCGCCCAGTTCGTCGGTGAAGACGACCTTGTTCGCCTTCTGGTTGAAGGTCGCCGAGTGCCAGAACGCGAAGTTCACGTTGTCCTGCACCCGGTCGATGACCTTCGGGTGCTCGGGGTCCTTGATGGAGAACAGGATGCCGTCGCCCATGCAGGCGCCCGCCGCGAGGTCCTTCGACGGCAGCACGGTGATGTCGTGGCAGCCGGTGGTCTTGGTGACGCCCGGGTTGACGGGTCCGCCGGGGTTGCCGCCGCCGTCCGGGCCGTCACCGGGGAAGAGCACCGGGAAGCCCACGACCGCCGCCTTCTCGGGGGCTCCGCGCGGCACCTTGATGACGGAGATGCCGTCGTGCGGCGGTTGGCAGTCGGGGTAGGCGGCGCTCGGCGAGTACGAGGAGACGTACACGTAGACGTTCTTGCGCTCGGGCACCAGGGTGTGGGTGTGGGAGCCGCAGGCGGTCTCGACGGCGGCGACGTACTTCGGGTTCGCCTTGTCGCTGATGTCGAAGACCTTCATGCCCTCCCACGACGACTTCTCGGTCGCGGGCTGCGTGGTGCTGTTGCAACTGCTGTCGCTGCGCGAGGAGTCGGTGGACAGGAAGAGCAGGTCGCCGGAGACGGAGATGTCGTTCTGCGAACCGGGGCACAGGACCTGGGCGACCGTCTTGGGAGCCTTCGGGTTGCTGATGTCGAAGACGCGGAAGCCGTCGTAGTTGCCGGCGTAGGCGTACCTGCCCTGGAAGGCGAGGTCCGAATTGGTGCCCGGCAGCACGTCCTTGGGGATGTTGGCGAGGTGCTCGATGTTGGCGGAGTGGACGATCTCGTCCGGGGCCGGTATCCCGCCCTCCGCGACAGCGGCCCGGATCTGGTCCTGGGTGCTCTTCGACACTTTCTCACTCGCGGCCGGCGCGTCCCCGGGGTCGGGGGTCGCGGCCGCCGGAGCCGCCGTGAGGAGGGCGCCCAGCAGGCCGATGGCCGCCGCCGCGACTCCCAGACGTCTGTGCCGGGTTCGGGGATCGTTCAACAGGATCACTGTTTCCTCCCTGGATCCGTTCAGTGGGAACGGTTCACGCACCCCGAAGTATCGTCGTGAGCATGCACATATCAATAGCGGTCAACACATGTGTAACGAAGGTTTTCGATCAGCCAGGCACGCGGGCGTGCTAGGACGGTCGGCAGCACTCACGAGGTGCCCCTCATCCCGCCTGCCACAGGAGGTCGTCGTGCCCTTCCGCCGCGTGTTGCGCGCACCCCTCGCCACGGCCGCGCTGACCGCGCTGACCGCGCTGACCGCGCTCGGGCTCGCGGCCTGCGACTCCGGGCCGGAACCGAGGCCCGCCAACGGGACCGGCCCCTCGGTGCTGGTGCCCGGCGAGCCCGGTGAGGCGAACCGGACCCTGTCCGCCGAGGACGCGGAAGCACAGCGCGTCGACGACGACACCCCCAATTCCGCGGACGTGGACTACGCCCGGATGATGATCGAGCACCACACGCAGGCCCTGGAGATGACCGGACTGGCCCCGGAACGGGCCGAGTCGGCGAAGGTGAAAGGGCTCGCCGAGCGCATCGCGGCCGCGCAGGGTCCGGAGATCAGCAGCATGCGGGGCTGGTTGAAGGAGCACGGCGAGGACGAGAAGGGTGACGGCCACGAGCACGCCGCGATGCCCGGCATGGCGACCGAGGCGCAGCTGAAGACGTTGCGGGCGGCCCGGGGCAAGGCCTTCGACCAGCTCTTCCTCACCCTGATGACCACTCATCACGAGGGCGCCGTCACGATGGCCACGGACGTCAAGGCCCAGGGCAACAACGTACGGATCGAGGAGATGGCCGACGACGTGATCGCCCAGCAGACCAGCGAGATCACGCGGATGCGGTCCATGCGGTGATCCGCCTCGCCGTGGCTGACCTGACGTTGGTGGCTGAGCACCGGCGCGGGCACGGCGCCATGTATGACGCCCTGAACAGCGGGAACATCGACGTGCCCCGTCTGCGGCAGG
>NZ_JBSFTY010000162.1:0-8548 GCF_053591515.1 Streptomyces sp. NPDC003011 | reverse complement strand
GCAGCAGCCAGTGGTCGCCGGCCTGCTCCGCGCTGAAGCCGAAGCCGCGTCCACAGGTCGCCCTGCTCGACCGGTTTGCCGAGCATGTCGCCGGTCAGGCCGACACCGTCTCCGGCTGGGCCTCCTCACGGGAGACACGCTCGCCGAGCCGCTCCGTGGGCACCTTGTGGGTCTCGCGCGCCGTGATGACGGCGATCACCGGCGGGACGCACAGCGCGGCGGTGAACAGGGCGACCGCCGACCAGTCGTCACCGTCCGGACCCGCGATCTGCGCGGCGAAGGTGACCGCGAACCCGGCCACGGCGAAGCCGATCTGGGTGCCGATCGCCATGCCGGACAGCCGCACCCGGGTGGAGAACATCTCGCCGTAGAAGGACGGCCACACGCCGTTCGCGGCGCTGTAGACGACACCGAAGGCGACGATGCCCAGCACGAGGATCAGCGCGTAGGAACCCGTGGAGATCGCCCAGAGGTAGGCGAACATCGCCACGGCGCTGCCGGCCGCGCCGATCAGGAACACCGGGCGGCGGCCGACGCGGTCCGAGAGCGTGGCCCACAGGGGGATCGTGCCGAGCGCCACGAGGTTGGCGAGGGCTCCCACCCACAGCATCGAGGACCGGCTCATGCCGACCGAGTCGCTCGTCGCGTACGACAGCGCCCACACCGTGAAGATCGTGCTGACCGAGGCGATGAGGGCACCCGCGATCACCCGCAGGACGTCGGCCCAGTGCTCGCGCATCAGGATCGCCAGCGGCATCCTGACGATCCCGTCCGAGGCGGCCTGGCGGGCGAAGGCCGGGGTCTCCTCCAGCTTGCGGCGGATGACGAAACCGACGACGGCGACCGCGACGCTCAGCCAGAACGGGACCCGCCAGCCCCAGGACATCAGCTGGTCATCGGGCAGCGCGGCGATGGGGATGAACACCAGCGTGGCGAGCAGCTGCCCGCCCTGCGTGCCGCTCAGGGTGAAGCTGGTGAAGAACCCGCGCCGGTGCGACGGCGCGTGCTCCAGCGTCATGGAGTTGGCGCTGGCCTGCTCACCGGCCGCCGAGATGCCCTGGAGCACGCGGCACAGCACCAGCAGCACCGGGGCGAGCGTGCCGACCTGGTCACGGGTGGGCAGACAGCCGATCAGGAACGTCGACACGCCCATCAGGATCAGCGTGAAAACCATGATCTTCTTGCGGCCGAGCTTGTCGCCGTAGTGCCCGAGGAACAGCGCGCCCACCGGACGGGCCGCGTACGCCACGCCGAAGGTGGCCAGCGACAGCAGGGTCGCGGTGGCCGGGTCGGACTGGTCGAAGAAGACGTCCGGGAAGATCAGCGCGGCGGCGCTGCCGTAGATGAAGAAGTCGTAGTACTCCAGGGCGCTGCCGATCCAGGCCGCCAGGGCGGCTTTTCTCGGCTGGCCGACGGGTGCGGCGGGGACGGACACGGCGTGCTCCTTCGGGGGAACTCCACCCTAGGCGGAGTGAGCGGAGGGCTGAGCGGAGCCGGATCGCGGCTAATTAACCCACTGGGTAGTTAGTGGCGGTGGGTGGGATGTTGCGCCCACGTTTCCCGGGTGTCAAGAGGCCGTGCCGAGGATCTTTCCGCGCGGCACCTGGTCCGAGGCGCGCGGAGCCCCGGGCCGGGCCCGCCCCGAAGCCGCGCACGGCCGACCGCCGCACGGCCGGCCGCCGCGCGCAGACCGCCGACTGCCGACCGTCGACCGTGCCGGTCCCTGCCGAAAGAGCCGGTACCTGGCTCAGTCGGCCCAGTCGGCCCAGTCCGCTCAGTCCGCCGCGCGGTCCGCCGTCAGGTAGGCGATCACCATGTCGCCGAGCATCGCGCGGTAGTGCTCGCGCTGGGCGGGGTCCACCAGGTCGCGGCCGAACAGGGCGCCGAAGGTGTGCCGGTTGGCGACCCGGAAGAAACAGAACGAGCTGATCATCGCGTGCAGGTCGACGGCGTCCACGTCGGCCGTGAACAGCCCCGACTCCTGTCCGGAGGCCAGGATCCGGCGGATCACGTCGAGCGCGGGCGAGCCGATCTTGCCGAGTTTCGCGGAGGCCGCGATGTGCTCGGCCCCGTGGATGTTCTCGATGCTCACCAGGCGGATGAAGTCCGGGTGCTGCTCGTGGTGGTCGAAGGTCACCTCGGCCAGTCGGCGGATGGCCGCGACCGGGTCCAGGTGTTCGACGTCGAGCTGCTGCTCGGCCTCGCGGATCACGGCGTAGGCCCGCTCCAGGACGGCGGTGAAGAGCTGCTCCTTGCCGCCGAAGTAGTAGTAGATCATCCGCTTGGTGGTGCGGGTGCGGGCGGCGATCTCGTCGACCCGGGCGCCGTCGAAGCCGGCCCGGGCGAACTCCTGGGTCGCCACGTCGAGAATCTCGGCCTGGGTGCGGGCGGCGTCACGGATCCGCCCGTTCGGTCGTGCCGGTTCTTCGACGCTGGTCATCGGGTTCCTTAGCGCGCGGGGCCAGTGCGCAGATTGTAAGAGCAGGCCGTCACGCCGGGTCCCGGTTCCGCGTCGGGGGCTTCCCGTGGTCCCACGATGCTGGTATAGCTAACGTACTAGTTCGTACATTAGTGAGCCGCTCAGGAGGTTCCCGGTGCCGTCCCAGGACAAGGACTCGTATCTCGTCGGACTGATCGGTTCCGGCATCGGCCCCTCGCTCAGTCCGGCGCTGCACGAGCGGGAGGCCGACCGCCAGGGTCTGCGGTACCTGTACCGGCTGATCGACATCGACACCCTCGGCGTCGGGCCCGAGGCGGTCGGCGATCTGCTGCGGTCGGCACGCGACCTCGGCTTCGACGGGCTCAACATCACGCACCCGTGCAAGCAGCACGTCCTGCCGCACCTGGACGCCCTCGCCCCGCAGGCCGAGGCCCTCGGCGCGGTCAACACCGTCGTCTTCGAGGAGGACGGCCGCGCCGTCGGCCACAACACCGACGTCACCGGCTTCGCCGCCTCCTTCGCCCGCGGTCTGCCCGACGTACCGCTGGAGCGGGTCGTGCAGCTGGGGGCGGGCGGCGCGGGCGCGGCCGTCGCGCACGCCACGCTCACCCTCGGCGCCGGGCGGGTCACCGTCGTCGACGCGCTGCCCGAGCGGGCCGCCGCCCTCGCCGACGCGCTGAACGCGCACTTCGGGGACGGCCGGGCCGCCGCCGCCACCCCGGACCGGCTCGCGGACCTGCTCGCCCGCGCCGACGGACTCGTGCACGCCACCCCCACCGGCATGGCCGCGCACCCCGGCCTGCCCGTCCCGGCCGGACTCCTCGACCCCGGCCTGTGGATCGCCGAGGTGGTCTACCGCCCGCTGGAGACCGCACTGCTGCGCACCGCCCGCGCGCTCGGCTGCGCCACGCTCGACGGCGGCGGGATGGCCGTCTTCCAAGCCGTGGACGCGTTCCGCCTGTTCACCGGGCGGGAACCCGACAGCGCACGGATGCTCGCGGACTTCGGCGAACTGGCCGGGGCCGTGCCCACCCCGCGGTGACGGCCGCCGTAGGACATCGACAGAAGAGGTACCGACGTGCGTACGTCCATCGCCACCGTCTCGCTCAGCGGCTCGCTCACCGAGAAGCTCACGGCCGCCTCCCGGGCCGGCTTCGACGGCGTCGAGATCTTCGAGAACGACCTGCTCGCCAGTCCCCTCACCCCCGCGGAGGTCCGGGCCCGCTGCGCGGACCTCGGCCTCACCGTCGACCTCTACCAGCCGATGCGCGACATCGAGGCCGTGCCGCCGGACGAGTTCGCCCGCAACCTGCGGCGCGCCCGGCACAAGTTCGAGCTGATGGGCCGGCTCGGCGCCGGAACCGTCCTGGTCTGCTCCAGCGTCTCCCCGCTCGCCGTCGACGACGACGCGCTCGCCGCCGAGCAGCTGAGTGAACTGGCGAGCCTGGCACAGGACTTCGGCGTCCGCGTCGCCTACGAGGCCCTCGCGTGGGGGCGGCACGTCAGCACGTACGACCACGCCTGGCGCATCGTCCGGACGGCCGGCCACCCCGCGCTCGGCACCTGTCTGGACAGTTTCCACATCCTGTCCCGGAGCTCCGGCCCCAAGGACCTCGACGGCATCGGGGACATCCCCGGCGAGAAGATCTTCTTCCTCCAGCTCGCCGACGCCCCGCTGCTCGCGATGGACGTCCTGCAGTGGAGCCGCCACTACCGCTGCTTCCCCGGCCAGGGCGGTTTCGACGTCGCCGGTCTCGTCCGCCGTGTACTGCATACAGGCTACGACGGCCCGCTCTCCCTGGAGATCTTCAACGACGTCTTCCGGCAGGCCGAGGCAGGCCCCACGGCCGTGGACGCCCGCCGTTCCCTGCTCCTGCTCCAGGAGACCGTGGGCGTCGCCGCGCCGCCCGCACCGGTCGTGCCCACGGGCGTCGCCTTCGCCGAACTGGTCACGCCGGACGCCGAACCCCTCGCCGCCCTGCTCGGCGCGCTGGGCTTCGCCCGCACCGCCCGGCACCGCAGCAAACCCGTCGACCTGTGGCAGCAGGGCCAGGCCCGCGTCCTGGTCAACACCGGCACCGCCGTCCGCCGGGACGACACCCACCTCGCCGCGATCGGACTGGAGTCACCCGGTCCGCGGGCCGCCGCCCGCCGGGCCGAGGCCCTGCTCGCTCCCGTGCTGCCCCGCCGCCGCGCCGCCGAGGACGTCCCGCTCGACGCGGTGGCCGCCCCCGACGGCACGGAACTGTTCTTCTGCGCCACCGGCCGCCCCGGACTCCCCGACTGGCGGGCCGACTTCGAGGACGTCGAGCATCCGCCCGCGGCCACGGACGTGTCCCGTGTCGACCACATAGCCCTCACCCAGCCGTGGCACCACTTCGACGAGGCGGCCCTCTTCCACCGCAGCGTGCTCGGCCTGCGCGCCCAGGAGAGCGTCGACGTCGCCGACCCCTACGGGCTGCTGCGCAGCCGCGCCGTGACCACCCCCGACGGCGGCGTGCGCATCGCCCTGTCCGTCGGCGCGGCCCCCACCGACGACACGGTCCACGCCCAGCACCTCGCGTTCGCCACCGACGACGTGGTCGCCGCGGCCCGCCGCTTCACCGAGGCCGGCGGCCGGCTGCTGCCGATCCCGGCGAACTACTACGACGACCTGGCCGCCCGGTACGAGTTCGCCGACGGAGAGCTGGAGACGTACCGCGCACTCGGCATCCTCTACGACCGGGACGCGCACGGCGAGTTCCGCCACTGCTACACCCGCACCGTCGGCCGCATCTTCTTCGAACTGGTCCAGCGCGACGGCGCGTACCGGGGCTACGGCGCCCAGAACGCCCCCGTCCGCCTGGCGGCCCAGCACACGGTCAGGCGGCTCACTGGCGGCTGACGGTCCGGCTCACGCCGGCGAAGACGGTCGTGGCCAGGATCCAGCCGGCGATGACGAGGGAGTAGGACAGCCACTGGTATCCGCCCTGCGGGGCGAAGGCCCCCTCCTGGCCGAAGGAGATCACCGGCAGCAGCAGGTCAAGCGTGTAGAACACCGGGTTGAAGTCGGGCGCCTCGGACGCCTTCAGCGGGCGGGGGTGGTGCAGGGCGTACACGACCGAGCCGACGGCGAGCAGCGACAGCAGCCAGCCGCAGGCCCGCAGCGGGCGGAATCCGTAGCCGACGGTGGCGTCCTGGACGTGGCCCCACAGACGGCCGTACCAGGGGAGTGTGGTGCGGTGGCGGCGCTGCTTGGCGAGCTGGACGAGGCGGGCCGCGTGGTCGTCGCCGATGCGCCGATAGGCGGCCGTCAACTGCTCGTAGGCGTGCGGCACATAGCTTTCGCCGTCGCGTTCCAGCATCGCCAGGCGGCGGGCGGCGGGCTCGTGCGGCGACAGGGAGGTGTAGACGAGGCCGTTGAGCAGGACCCGCTCGGGCACCGCGTCCGGCTCCAGGTAGAGCTCCTCGATCTGGGCGCGGCGCAGGTTGAGGGTGCCGTCCGCGGGCGGGCTCTTGCGCAGCCACAGTTCCCCGATGGTGGAGCTGCTCGCCCGCAGCACCCCGTCCCCCGGGTTCGACAGGACGGCGTACGACAGGTCGAGGCGGCCCGTGACGCGGGCGCCGCGCAGGCCGATCCAGCCCTGTACGCGGGTGTCGCGCAGCAGGAAGTCGCCGCCCACCGTGAGGGTCTGGGCGTCGAGGGCGACCTGGCCGGGGCGGGTGAGACGGGCGCCGTTGAACTGGACGGATCCGTTGACGGTGGCGCCGTTGAGCCGGACCTCGCCGTGCGCGCGCAGCTCCAGTGCCCGCAAGTCGTCCTCGATCAGCGTCTGGTTGAGCTTGAGCACCGGCTCCGAGGCGTCGTGCGCGGTGAGTTCGGCGCGGTCCAGGAACAGGGCGCCGGATATGTGGGCTCCGCTCAGCTGCACCCGGCCGCGCACCCGGCAGTCCGCCAGCTGCACCACGCCGTCGATCCGCGCGCTGCCGAGGTCCAGGGCGGGGAGCACGGAGCCGCGCAGGCTGAGCCGGCGCAGCTGGGCGCCGAACAGGTCGGCAGGGTCGGTGAAGTGACAGTGGGTCAGCCGGACCGGCTGGTCGACGACGGCGTGGGTGAGGTCGAGCGCGCCGGTGATCCGGGCGCCGACGACCCTGAGGGCGGCGATCTCACCGTCCTCCTGGGGCGCGGTGACCAGCAACGCCCTGAGCACCGAGGCGCGCAGGGTCCGTTCCGGCCCCCACTCGGTCCCCGCCGCCGGGACCTCGTCGTGAGCCGTGCGGAAGTCCACGGACTCGCCCCGGGGAAAGGCCCGCCACACCCGCAGTTCCGCCGCGGTCAGGTCGTCGATCTCCATCAGCGGGGACTCTGACGTGCCCGGCCGCGCCTGTCAACCGGCGCACGACGGGCCCACCGCGTCAACGCGCGCTTCCTGCCGGAGCAGTTGGGCGGTGGGCCCGGTGTGGTGCTACGGCCGGGTGTTCCACTCCGCGACGACCGGCCGGCCGTGTTCCGTCGACAGGCGGCTGACCGTTCCCGTCGCGAGCTGGAACAGCCGGCCGTCGGCCGGGGCCAGCCCCAGCCGGCGCGCCGTCAGCACGCGCAGGAAGTGGGCGTGGGCCACCAGGATCACGTCGCCGTCGGGGAGGGCCGCGTCCACCCGGGCCAGCACCCGGTCGGCGCGCTGCCCCACCTGCTCGGGCGACTCACCGGGGTGGCCGTCCGGGCCGGGCGGCACGCCGTCGGTCCACAGGTACCAGTCGGGGCGGGTGCGGTGGATGTCGACGGTGGTGACGCCCTCGTAGCCGCCGTAGTCCCACTCACGCAGGTCCGGCTCGGGCTCGGCCCCGGTGACGCCCGCCAGTTCGGCGGTGCGTATCGCCCGGTCCAGCGGGCTGGCCAGGGCGAGGGCGAAGATCCGCGACGAGAGGAGCGGAGCGAGGGACTTGGCCTGTTCCTCGCCGTGCCGGGTGAGGGGCAGGTCGGTCCGGCTGGTGTGCCGGCCCGACACGCTCCACTCCGTCTCACCGTGGCGGACCAGAAGGAGATCCCCCACGGCCGGGCCTACTTCTTCGCCGACTCGACGGCGTGGCCGCCGAACTGGTTGCGCAGCGCCGCGACCATCTTCATCTGCGGGGAGTCGTCCTGCCGGGAGGCGAACCGGGCGAAGAGGGAGGCGGTGATCGCGGGCAGCGGCACCGCGTTGTCGATGGCGGCCTCCACCGTCCACCGTCCCTCGCCGGAGTCCTCCGCGAACCCGCGCAGCTTGTCCAGGTGCTCGTCGGCGTCGAGGGCGTTGACGGCCAGGTCGAGCAGCCAGGAGCGGATGACGGTGCCCTCCTGCCAGGAGCGGAAGACCTCCCGCACGTCGGTGACCGAGTCGACCGACTCCAGCAGCTCCCAGCCCTCGGCGTAGGCCTGCATCATGGCGTACTCGATGCCGTTGTGGACCATCTTGGAGAAGTGTCCGGAGCCGACCTTGCCCGCGTGGACATAGCCGTACGGGCCCTCGGGCTTGAGCGCGTCGAAGATCGGCTTGACCCGGTCCACGTGCTCCTTGTCGCCGCCGACCATCAGGGCGTAGCCGTTCTCCAGGCCCCACACGCCGCCGGAGACGCCCGCGTCGACGAAGCCGATGCCCTTGGCGCCCAGTTCGGAGGCGTGCTTCTCGTCGTCGCTCCAGCGGGAGTTGCCGCCGTCGACGACCGTGTCGCCGGGGGAGAGGAGGCCGCCGAGTTCGTCGACGACGGACTGGGTGGGGGCCCCGGCCGGGACCATCACCCAGACCGTGCGCGGGGCTTCCAGCCTGTCGACCAGTTCGGCCAGGCCGCTCACGTCGGAGAGCTCGGGGTTGCGGTCGTAGCCGACGACGGTGTGGCCGGCGCGGCGGATCCGCTCGCGCATGTTGCCGCCCATCTTCCCGAGCCCGATGAGGCCGAGTTGCATCGCTGCCATGTCAGTTCACTTCCTTGAGGTCGCGGTAGGCGGCCACGAGCGCGGCTGTGGAGGAGTCGAGACCGGGGACGTCGGCGCCCTCGGTGAGGGCGGGTTCGATGCGCTTGGCGAGGACCTTGCCGAGTTCGACGCCCCACTGGTCGAAGGAGTCGATGTTCCAGATCGCGCCCTGGACG
>NZ_JBSFTY010000161.1:0-8598 GCF_053591515.1 Streptomyces sp. NPDC003011 | reverse complement strand
CATATCTGGCGTTGACTTTTGGCACGCTGTTGAGTTCTCAAGGAACGGACGCTTCCTTTGTACTCACCCTCTCGGGCTTTCCTCCGGGCGCTTCCTTTCGGTCTTGCGTTTCCGACTCTATCAGATCTTTTTCTCGATCCGATTCCCTGTCGGCGGGCTGCTTTCCGGCCTTTCGGCCTTCCGGCGGTGTCGACTTTATCAGATCCTTTCGGTGTCTGACGCCCAGTCAACCGGGCTTGTCTTCGCGGCCGTTCGGGCCGTTCCGACGTCTCAAACCTTAGCGGATTCCCCGGCAGGGCCCAAATCGAGGTGCCGGACCCAAATCGAATTGAATTCGGGCACGCCCAATTCAACCCCGTTGGGAGGTCGTTCTGCTGGTTTGAGGTGCCGCTCATGCGGCGGAGGTGCTGTCGAAGAACCGTTACGGCTCCGCAGCAACCCGAAGAACTCTACGGATCCAGCAAGGTGATGTCAAGCAGCCCTTGTCAAGATCTTTTCGTGGGCCCGAGAGCCCTCGTCAGTCCAGGTCACTCAGCCGGCCGCCGGCATCCGGCTGGGCGTCCTCGACCCTGCGCAGGAGGCGGGTGAGGACCTCGCCGAGGGTCGTGCGCTCGTCCGCGGAGAGATCCTGGAGCAGGTCCTCCTCGAAGACGGACGCGAGGCGCATCGCCGCGAGCCACTTCGCACGGCCCTCCGCGGTCAGTTCGACGATGACGCGGACCCGGTTGGACTCGTCCCGCTCCCGGGTGACCAGTCCCTCGGTGACCATGCGGTCGATCCGGTGGGTCATCGCGGCCGGCGTCAGGCCGAGACGCTTCGCGAGGTCGCTGGGCCCCATGCGGTAGGGGGCGCCGGAGAGTACGAGGGCCTTGAGGACCTCCCACTCCGCGTTGCTGATGCCGAGGGCGGAGGTCTGACGGCCGTAGGCGACGTTCATACGGCGGTTCAGGCGGGAGAGCGCCGAGACGATCTTCTCGACCTGAGGGTCGAGGTCCTGGAACTCGCGCTGGTAGGCGGCGATCTGCTCTTCGAGTGTCGGCTCGCCGAGCGTGCCGGGGGTGTCGCCCATGGCCGCAAGTATCGCATGGGCCTGCTTGGCGTTGAAGTTCTTCGAGGTGTACTGTTTAGCTTCGAACTTTAGCTTTGAAGTCTTCAGTGCTAACTACTGAGACTCACCAACTACCTGAGAGAGGTGAACGTGACCAGGGCGAAGGGCGCAGCGATGCGCCGCATCCACGTGGGCAACGCGCTCAGCGCGTTCGGGCTCGGCTTCACCGTCCCCTACCTGTACGTCTATGTGGCGCAGGTGAGAGGGCTGGGGGCCATGACGGCGGGGCTCGTCCTCGCCGTCTTCGCCGTGGCCGCGCTGATCGTGCTGCCGTTCGCCGGCCAGGCGATCGTGCGGCGCGGTCCCCTGCCCGTGTTGCTCGCCGCCCTGGTCACCGCCGCTCTGGGAGCGCTGAGCCTGGGGCTGGCGGGCAGTGCGACGACCGTGCTGCTGTCGGCCGCCGCGCTCGGGGCGGGGCAGGCCGTGATGCAGCCGGCACTGGCGACGATGATCGTCGACTGCTCCACGGCCGACACGCGCTCGCGTGCCTTCGCGACGCAGTTCTTCCTGCAGAACCTGGGGCTCGGCGTCGGCGGTCTCATCGGCGGTCACCTGGTCGACACGACGAGCGCCGCGTCCTTCACCCTGCTGTTCGCGATCGAGGCGGCGATGTTCCTGCTGCTGGTCGTGGTGATGTCGACGGTACGGATGCCGCACTCGCCGCCGATCGAGGACGCGCCGGGCCGGTCGGGACCGGCGGGGAGGAGCAGCTGGAAGCAGCTGCTGGGCGACCGGGCGATGGTGCAGCTGTGTGTGGTGGGGTTCGTGCTGTTCTTCGCCTGCTACGGGCAGTTCGAGTCGGGACTGGCCGCGTACGGGGTGGAGGCCGCCGGGATCTCCACGTCCGCGTTGGGGACGGCGCTGGCCGCCAACACCGCGATGATCGTGGTCGCGCAGTTCGCCGTGCTGAGGTTCGTCGAGCGGCGGAGGCGGTCGCGGGTGATCGCGGCCGTGGGCCTGATCTGGGCCGTGGCGTGGGTCGCGGCGGGGTACGCCGGGCTCGGTCACGGCAGCCAGGAAATGGCGACGGCGGCGTTCGTGTCCACGTACGCGCTGTTCGGGCTGGGTGAGGCGATGCTGTCGCCGACGGTCGCACCGCTGGTGGCGGATCTCGCGCCCGCGGGGATGGCCGGGCAGTACAACTCGGCGTTCGCGCTCGTCAAGCAGCTCGCGTTGGCCGTCGGGCCGGCGGTGGGCGGGCCCATGGGGGCCTCGCTGCCCGGGCCGTACGTCGTGACGTTCCTGGTGTTCTCACTGGGGATCTCGTGTCTCGCGCTGCGGTTGGGGCGGCAGCTCACGGCGGCGCAGGATCAGCCGTGGTCCGCGAAGAGCCGGGTGGTGGCCCGGGGCGGCTCCGCGGCCGGACACGCGCAGGCACGCACCTGAGAAGGCCCCGGGGGGCCGGGCCGTTCACTTCGGGCCCCCCGGCAACGCGAACTCGCACCACACTGCCTTTCCGCCGCCCGGTGTCCTCCGCGATCCCCAGTTCGAGGCGATCGTCGCCACGATGGCGATGCCCCGGCCGGACTCGTCGCCGGCTTCCGCTCGGCGCCGGCGTGGAAGGTGGTCGTCCCCGTCCGTGACCTCGACGATCAGGCGCCGGTCGGTACGGCGCAGCCGCAGCCGCATCGGTGGTGTGCCGTGCTGCAGGGAGTTCGCGACGAGCTCGCTCACCGCGAGGACGCCCAGGTCGTGCAGGTCCACCGGGAACCGCCAGCTCGTCAGCACGCCGGAGGCGAAGGCACGCGCGCGGGGCGCCGCTTCCACACCGCCGAGGAGTTCCAGCGCCGCGTTGCGGAACAGCTCGCTGTCCGGGCCGGTACGGGCGGGGTGCTGGAGGACCAGGACGGCCACGTCGTCGTCGTGGTCCGCGGTGACGCCCGCCGAGCGGACCAGGCGGTCGCAGACCACCTGGGGCGTGCCGGTCGCGCCGGACAGGGCGCGCTCCAGCGAGGCGATGCCCTCGTCCAGGTCCTCGTTGCGGCGCTCCACCAGGCCGTCCGTGTACAGCACCGCCGTGGAACCGGGGCTCAGCGGGATCGAGCCGGAGGTGTGCATCCAGCCGCCCGTGCCCAGGGGCGGGCCCGTCGGTTCGTCGGCCCGTTGCACCACTCCGCTCTCGTCGCGGACCAGGATGGGCAGGTGGCCGGCCGAGGCGTACACCAGGCGGCCCTCGTTCGGGTCGTGGATGGCGTACACGCAGGTCGCGATCTGGTTGGCGTCGATCTCCGCGGCGAGGCCGTCCAGGAGCTGGAGGATCTCGTGCGGGGGGAGGTCCAGGCGGGCGTAGGCCCTGACCGCCGTGCGGAGCTGGCCCATGATCGCCGCCGCGCGGACCCCTCTGCCCATGACGTCACCGATGACCAGGGCCGTGCGGCCGCCGCCCAGGGTGATGACGTCGTACCAGTCGCCGCCGACCGCGGCCTCGGTGCCGCCGGGCTGGTAGGTCGCCGCGACGCGGAGGTCGTCCGGTTGTTCGAGTTCCTGCGGGAGCAGGGAGCGCTGGAGTGTGACCGCGGTCTCGCGCTGGCGGCGTTCGCTGGCTCTGACGCGTTCGGCGGCCTCGGCGTGGTCGGTGACGTCGGTGGCGAAGACCAGAACACCACCGCCGCCACCGGCACCGTTCCCGCTGCCGTTGTCGCGGGCGGCGACCGGGGTGCAGGTGAAGGTGTAGGAGCGGCCGTCGGGGGCCTTGCGGGACTTGACCGTGCGGGGTTTGCCGCTGCGCAGGACCTGGTCCAGGAGGGGCAGCAGACCCAGCTCGTCGAGTTCCGGGAGGGCCTCGCGGGCCGGGTCGCCGGTCGCGCGGGGGCCGAACGCCGTCACGTAGGCGTCGTTGACGTAGGCGAGGCGGTGGTCGGGGCCGTGGACGTGGGCGACGAGGGCGGGGACGCGGTCGAGGACCTCGCGCACCGGCAGTTCGTCGACGGCGGGCACGGGCGGTGCGGCGCCGGTCAGCTGTTCGACGCGGGCTGTGGGTACGGAGGAGCCCACGGCGTCCTCCCGCCGGTCCGGGGTGAGCGGGTGGTCGGTCCGCGCTGCGGCGCGGCGCTGCGTTCCGGGGAGCCGGGCGCTCCAGCGCGTGAAGTTCACGAATCCTTGCCTCGTGTCGTCGTCTTCGGCGTCTTCGTCCAGCTCCGGATCCGGCCGGGGGTCTTGGGGTGGCACCCGGGGGTGGCAGCACGGTGGGGAAGGCCTCGTGGGTTCGAAGGGCGGGGTCGGTCCGTCCGCGGTCGGGGACCAGTGTGGCAGGGAGCCCGGCCGGGTCGACATCCGTCAGACGCCTCCCCCGCTGCCGGAGTTCCTCGGTCCGGTCAGGACGACCCCTTCGGGTCCTTCGGGGGGTCGTGAGGAGGCTTTCCACCGGCCGCGAGTTCGAACTCCGCCCGGGGATGTTCGAGCGATCCGAGGGAGACGATCTCTCTCTTGAAGAGCCCGGACAAGGTCCACTCGGCCAGCACGCGGGACTTGCGGTTGAAGGTGGGCACCTTGCTGAGGTGATAGACGCGGTGCATGAACCAGGCAGGGTAGCCCTTCAGCTTGCGCCCGTAGATGTGTGCGACGCCTTTGTGCAGCCCCAGGGAGGCCACCGAACCGACGTACGCGTGCGAGTAGGTCTCCAAGGGCTCGCCCCGCAGGGAGTGCGCGATGTTGTCGCCGAGGAGCTTCGCCTGGCGCAGCGCGTGCTGGGCGTTGGGGGCCGTCTCCCTGCCGGGCTCGCCGGCCGTGACATCAGGGACGGCGGCGGCGTCGCCGGCGGCCCACGCGTGCGTGGTGCCCTCGATCGTCAGCCTGGGGGTGCAGATCAGCCGGCCGCGCTCGTTGAGCGGCAGGTCGGTCGCGGCGAGGACCGGGTGTGGTTTCACGCCGGCCGTCCAGACGACCGTACGGGTCGGGAAGCGGGCGCCGTCGCTGAGGACGGCGACGCGGTCCGCGCACGACTCCAGGCGGGTGTTCAGCCGTACGTCGATGTTGCGGCGGCGCAGTTCGGTGACCGTGTAGCGGCCCATCTCCTCGCCGACCTCGGGCAGGATGCGGTCCGAGGCCTCGACGAGGATCCACTTCATGTCCTCGGGCCGGATGTTGTGGTAGTACCGCGCGGTGTAGCGGGCCATGTCCTCCAGCTCGCCGAGCGCCTCCACGCCGGCGTAGCCGCCGCCGACGAAGACGAAGGTGAGCGCCGCGTCGCGGACGGCGGGGTCGCGGGTGGAGGAGGCGATGTCCATCTGCTCGATGACGTGGTTGCGCAAGCCGATGGCCTCCTCGACGGTCTTGAAGCCGATGCCGTGGTCGGCGAGACCGGGGACGGGCAGGGCGCGTGAGACCGAGCCGGGCGCGAGGACGAGTTCGTCGTACGACAGCTGCCGCGCGCCGGTGCCCTCCTCCTCGGTGGCCTGCGTGGTGAGGGCGGCGGTGCGCCGGGCGTGGTCGACGGAGGTGATCTCGCCGACCACGACGCCGCAGCGCTCCAGGACGCGGCGCAGCGGCACGACGACATGGCGCGGGGAGAGGGAACCGGCGGCCGCTTCGGGGAGGAACGGCTGATAGGTCATGTACGGGTCGGGTGTGACGACGGTGATCTCTGCGTCGCCCCGCTGGAGTTCCCGTTTCAGGTTCCGCTGGAGGCGCAGGGCCGTGTACATCCCGACATAGCCGCCACCGACAACGAGAATGCGCGCACGTTCCTTCACCATCCCATGACGCACCCGGCGCTTGCGTTTGTCCACAGCCCCGACAATTTGTGTGACCGCGCGCCGACGGCGAGCCGGGTTGGCCGAATCGCCGGAGCGCGTGGAATGTCCGCAGGTCAGCCGGGGCGTGGCGGGCGGTCGGTGGGGGTGCAATCAGGACGTATGCGACGCGTACTCCGATCGGGGGGCGCTCCGTGCGGAACGAGCCCCTTCTGAATTGACCCTCACTCAACTATGTTCGTGTGTCGACGGGGTGTAGGGGGATGCGCCTTCGGGTCCGCGACCGGCGGGTCCGGGAAGCGGGCCTGTTCCGTTCGCTCCGGCTTTCAAATGGCGGGGAGAGTCTCCGGGGGGAGACGTCATTACCGGGGGATCACTTATGCATGTTCAGGACTCTCATTGGTCGTCCGCGTCCGCCATCGCACCCGGTGGCGGGGCGATGAGCGGCGGGATGGGCTCGGCGATGGGCGCGGCGGTGGGGAGCGGACGCGGGAACGGTGCGCGGACGACACCGCTGCGTGTGGACGCACAGCGCAATCTGGAGCACGTACTGCGCGCGGCGCGCGAGGTCTTCGGCGAACTGGGGTACGGCGCGCCGATGGAGGACGTGGCGCGGCGCGCGCGGGTCGGCGTCGGCACGGTGTACCGGCGTTTCCCGAGCAAGGACGTCCTGGTGCGGCGGATAGCCGAGGAGGAGACCTCCCGGCTGACCGACCAGGCACGGGCGGCGCTCGGTCAGGAGGACGAGCCGTGGTCGGCGCTCTCGCGCTTCCTGCGGACATCGGTGGCCTCGGGTGCCGGGCGGCTGCTGCCGCCGCAGGTGCTGCGGGTCGGAGTGGCGGACGAGGGCACCGGGTTCGAGACGGCGCGGGTGCCGCAGCAGCGGACGCAGCCGGGTTCCGGGGAGTTGCGGCTGGTCGCGCAGGAGGCGTCGGCGCTCACCGGGGACGACGACGCGGGCGCGGCGGCGCTGCTGGAGGTCGTGGGCCAGCTCGTGGAGCGGGCGCGCGCGGCGGGCGAGTTGCGGGCCGACGTGTCGGTGGCGGACGTGCTGCTGGTGATAGCGACGGCGGCACCCTCGCTGCCGGACGCGGCTCAGCAGGCGGCGGCCTCGGCACGGCTGCTGGACATCCTGCTGGAGGGGCTGCGGTCGCGGCCGGTGTGACGCGCGCCGCCCGCGCGCGCTGTGCGGGAGACAACGGCCGACGGCGGCCTGCGGGACGTCGTCGGCCGGACCTGCTCCCGCCGGCCGCCGTGTCCGTCAGCCACCCTCCCGCCGGCCACCCCTCCCGCCGGGCCTCGTTCCGTCGGGTCCCGGTTCCGTCGCACGTCCCTCGGCGCCTGTCGACCGTGACTCGAAAAGGTGACTTCGGAGCGCGCGCCCCGCGCCGCTCTCGCCCCGGGCGCCCCTTGGGGACACACCGGTCTTTTCAGCCGGGCCGTCCAACTCCCGTACTCGGAACGCCGATTGAGTCTTCCCCAGAGAGGTGACGGCCAGTACCACGTCACCGGAAGTCCGCACGGACGAGTGGAAGGGCCGCATCGCGGGGTTCTGAACAAAAGCCAATATGGCACGCTGACCCGGTGTTCGGGACTGGTGGGGCAGGCGGCGGGGGCTTTCCGCGATGAGCTTTGACGGGCGGGACGGGTCACTCGGCGACGACGACGCGGAGTCCGGCGGCGCGGCCTCGCCGCACGTGCCGTACCAGGGGGGCCGAGCCGGTGTCCCGCCCGGGCCACCCGGACCGCTCGGGCCGCCCGAGCCACCCGGACCGGCCGGACCGGTGGAGGCCGGTATCCCGGCCCAGGGCGGCGAGCCCGTGGAGGGCAGCGTGCCGGCCCAGCGCGATCGGCGGGAGGACGGCGGCGTCCTGCCGCCGCCCAGGCAACTGCCGCCGTCCGACGCCGACCTGATCGAGCGGATGCGCTCGGGCGACGACACCGCCTACGCGGAGCTCTACCGGCGCCACGCGGCGGCGGTGCGCCGGTACGCCCGCACCTGCTGCCGCGACGGCCATACCGCGGACGACCTCACCGCCGAGGTCTTCGCCCGCGTGCTCCAGGCGGTGCGCGGCGGTTCCGGCCCCGAGCACGCCGTACGCGCGTATCTGCTGACCACCGTCCGGCGGGTGGCCGCGAGCTGGACGAAGTCCGCGCGGCGCGAGCAACTCGTCGACGATTTCGCGGTGTTCGCCGCGCAGTCCGCCCGCGTGTCCGAGGTGTCCGACGACGACACCCTCGGCCTGGGCGCCGATGTGCGGGCGATGCACGAGGCCGAGCAGTCGATGGCCATGCAGGCCTTCCGGTCGCTGCCCGAGCGCTGGCAGGCCGTGCTGTGGCACACCGAGGTCGAGGACGAGTCGCCGAGCGACGTCGCCCCGCTCTTCGGGCTGGACGCCAACGGCACCCGCGTGCTCGCCAGCCGCGCCCGCGAGGGTCTCAAGCAGGCCTACCTCCAGGCCCATGTCAGCGCCGCCCTCGCCGACGACGAGGAATGCGCCCGCTACGCCGACCGGCTCGGCGCCTACGCCCGCGGCAGCCTGCGCACCCGCGCCGAGCGGGGGCTGCGCGGGCACCTGGAGGAGTGCGTCAAGTGCCGGCTGGCCGCGGGCCAGATCAAGGAAGTCGCCAGCGGGATCCCGGTGGTCGTACCGATCGCGGTCATCGGCTGGTTCGGCGCGGCCGGGTACGCCAAGGCGGCCGGGCTGATCGAGAACTCCCTCATGCACGGCGGCGGCACCGTCGCGCTGCGCACCCGGGTCACCGGGAACCAGGCGGTCATCGAGGTCACGGACGAGG